>USSR01000463.1 GCA_900557355.1 uncultured Bacteroides sp. | reverse complement strand
AGTGATTTTTGTTCGTCTACAATATCAAAGCCGTATATGTAGACGAACAAAAATCACTTGTATATATAGGAACACATGCCGGTGGTCTGACTGTTCTCCACCGCAACAGTGGACAAATGGAAAGTTTCAATCAGCTGAATAGCCAGTTGGTCAATGAAAATGTGTATGCCATTCTTCCTGACAAAGAAGGTAGTATCTTATTAGGAACTTTAAGTGCACTGGTTAGTTTTAATCCGGAGAAACGGAGCTTCACCACCATAGATAAAGAAAAAGACGGTACGCCATTTACTTCACAACGAATCACAATCCTGTTCAGAGATTCTCGTAAACGTCTTTGGATCGGTGGTGAAGAAGGTATATCAGTCTTTCAGCAGGAAGGGATCGAAATAGAAAAAGCTCCTATCCTTCCGGAATCATCTGTAACAAAGATGTTTACCAATTGCATTTATGAAGCTGCCAATGGCATCATTTGGGTAGGTACGCGTGAAGGTTTCTACTGTTTTAATGAAAAAGAGAAGAAAATCAAACGATATACAACAGCTAACGGTTTACCCAATAATGTGGTCTACGGTATCCTGGAAGATACTTTCGGGCGTCTCTGGGTAAGCACCACGCGTGGTATCTCCTGTTTCAATCCGGAGACAGAGAAGTTCCGCAATTTTACGGAATCCGACGGGTTGCAAAGTAATCAGTTTAATACTTCTTCATTCTGCCGCACCTCTAACGGACAAATGTACTTCGGAGGTATCAACGGTATCACAACTTTCCGCCCGGAACTCCTACTGGACAACCCTTACACTCCTCCGGTAGTTATCACTAAACTTCAACTGTTTAACAAAACAGTCCGTCCGGATGATGAAACCGGTATCTTGACTAAGAATATCAATGAAACAGAAAGTATCACGCTAAAATCATGGCAAACGGCTTTTACACTTGAATTTGTGGTATCCAACTATATTTCAGGTCAACACAATACTTTCGCTTATAAATTGGAAGGATATGATAAAGAGTGGTATTATCTGACAGACAAACGTGCTGTCTCCTATTCCAACTTGCCGCAAGGCACTTATCATTTTCTGGTAAAAGCTGCTAATAGTGACGGGAAATGGAACACTGTACCTACGATGTTAGAAATCATTGTTCTCCCTATATGGTACAAGACCTGGTGGGCAATCGTGCTTTTCCTCGCTATTTTTATCGGCTTTATCACTTTCGTCTTCCGCTTCTTCTGGATGCGTAAAAGCATGGAGGCAGAGTTGGAGATTGAACGCAGGGATAAGGAACATCAAGAAGAAATCAACCAGATGAAGATGCGTTTCTTCATCAATATTTCCCATGAGCTTCGCACGCCGTTGACTCTTATCTTAGCTCCTCTACAAGAAATAATCAATAAGATCAGTGACCGCTGGACTCGTAATCAACTGGAATATATCCAACGCAACGCTAATCGCCTACTACATCTTGTCAATCAATTGATGGATTATCGCCGCGCCGAATTGGGAGTTTTCGAGTTAAAAGTAAAGAAAGAGAATGCACATCAACTCATACAAGATAATTTCTTGTTCTATGATAAACTGGCGCACCACAAAAAGATTACTTATACTCTCCATTCCGAATTGGAAGATAAAGAGGAACTTTTTGATCCTAATTATCTGGAACTGATTGTTAATAACCTGCTTTCAAATGCTTTCAAATATACGGAAAGTGGTCAAAGTATCACTGTGACATTAAAAGAGGAAAATAATTGGCTGGTACTGCAAGTTAGTGATACCGGTATTGGCATTCCTATCAACAAACAGGGAAAAATATTCGAACGTTTTTATCAGATAGAGAGTGAGCATGTAGGAAGTGGTATCGGTCTTTCACTGGTACAACGTCTGGTAGAATTGCACCATGGTCGTATCGAACTGGATAGTGAAGAGGGTAAAGGCAGTACTTTCTCTGTCTATCTGCCACAAGACATAAATACCTATAAATCCTCCGAGTTGGCTTCTAATGACACTCTGAATGAGGAAGGTCAGGTATATTCCACCAACTCGAAAGAAATGTATTTCATTGATACGGAAAAGGTCGAAAACGAAACGATCGAAGCCGGTGACAAGAAGCGTGGCACTATTCTTATTGTAGAAGACAATAATGAAATCCGCCATTATCTTAGCAGCGGACTTGCAGAACTCTTCAATACGCTGGAAGCCGGGAATGGTGAAGAAGCCTTGGAAAAACTGAAAGACAATGAAGTTGACATCATTGTAACTGATGTCATGATGCCTGTGATGGATGGTATCAAACTGTGTAAGAATGTGAAGCAAAATATCCGTACCTGTCATATTCCCGTGATTATCCTGTCTGCTAAAAGCGAAGTCAAAGACCAGATGGAAGGTCTGCAAATGGGTGCGGATGATTACATCCCGAAACCATTCTCACTTGCTATCCTGACTACGAAGATACAGAATATGATGCGTACCCGTAGACGTATGCTTGAACGGTATTCCAAATCCCTGGAAGTGGAACCGGAAAAGATTACGTTTAACGCCATGGATGAAGCTTTACTGAAACGTGCCGTAGCTATTGTAGAAAAAAACATGGATAATATTGAATTCTCTACTGACGAATTTGCCAGAGAAATGAATATGAGTCGTTCTAACCTGCATCTTAAATTGAAAGCTATCACAGGCGAATCGACTATCGATTTTATACGAAAGATCCGTTTCAACGAAGCAGCAAAGTTACTCAAGGATGGCCGCTATACAATAGCAGAAGTCAGTACAATGGTAGGATTCAATACACCGTCTTATTTTGCTACGAGTTTCAAGAAGTATTTCGGATGTTTACCCACGGAGTATATTAAGAAAATAAAAGGATAAATCAGTGAATTCCGAATATGAATCTGCTGGCTTGAGATTTATGTTCATTTCGGTTCGGAAAAGAACATAAAATGCTATTACTGATAATAATACATTACTATGCAGCTTTCAATTTATTCTCTTATTAGCATTATTTATCTTATTACCAAGCGAGCTTTCGTTTGACAGTTGTTGAACGAAAGCTTGACTTTAGTTAAACTATCGTTCGACTTAAGTCAAACGAAAACTCATTAGGCAATGAAATAAATATCAATAGGGAAGCTATTACTTAAAAGTAGCCAATAAGATCATTATTGTATCTAAAAGGAGTAATATTCTACATAACGAATACTGAAAGCTAATTCCCGAAAATCTTCAACCTTTAAAGAAGAAATACATTCTTTACCCCATACAAACAAAAACATTAGACAAAAATGAAAGACTATTCAACAATACCAATAGTCGTAAAATTGTCATACTCTATATATTTGCAGAGAGAGCATTATTAATTAATAGATGAAAAAGCATACTATGAATTATTTAAACAAACTGTATTCTTACCTACTTTTATCATTAATCAGTATTCTTTTTGTGAATGCTCACCCGGCAACTATAAAACAAGATATTGACTGGCCCCAATTTATGAGTCAACAAGATATGATATGGGAAAAGTTACCCGAATATTGGTATGATTCCGCCTTTTTAGGTAACGGAAAGCTTGGGCTAATGATTTATAAAGAACCTGGAAAGAACTACTTGCGCTTAGAAACAGGCAACTGCGATGTACATGATCACCGCACTAAAAGAGATGTATTCGGAATCCCTAGACTACTTACCGGACATTTTGCCCTACATCCTAAGGGCAAAATAATCAATGGAACGATGCATCTTGACCTTTGGAATGCTGAAGTTTCAACAGATATTACGACAACTAAAGGAGTCATCCACTTGCGAAGTTTTGTCCATGCGGATGAAATGATGATAATAGTAAAAGCAACAACAGAAGGAGACGAACATGACTTCCAATGGGAATGGATAGCAGCTGAAGCTAATAGTCCTCGTTATTTGATTTTCAAAAGACAAGGAAAAGCCAATAAAATACCAAAAGATTACGAACTTAATCCGACAGCAAAAATCAGTAATGAGAAAGAAGTCAATCTATCTGTCCAGAAATTATTGGCAGGAGGAGAAACGAGCATTGGATGGCAAGAAACACATAACCCCGAAACAGAACGCACCTTATGGATAAACCTAACACATACATATCCTCAAAACAATTCGAGTGAAATATGCAAAGCTGAAATCCGAAAAGCTATACGTAAAGGTTATCACCCCATGCAAAAAACACATCGTAAATGGTGGAATACTTTCTATCCTAGTAGTTTCATAACACTGCCGGAAGCACAAAAAGAAAACTTCTACTGGATACAGATGTATAAATTAGCCTCTGCAACACGTGGTGATCGTGCTCTAATAGATAACACAGGCCCGTGGCTAACCGAAACCCCATGGCCGAATGTCTGGTGGAATCTCAATGTTCAACTTACCTATTGGGCACTGAATACTTCCGACCATCTAGATCTGGCAGCTTCTTTAGAAAATGCCCTCTACAATCATATAGATCAGTTACGCCTCAACATTCCCAAAGCTTACCGCCATAACTCATTAGGAATAGGGGTTGCTTCCAATTTGGAATGTATGACTACAGAAGTAGGAATTCCAGGAAAAGGCAAAGCTCAAGTAGGACTACTTCCATGGGCCTGTCACAACCTATGGCTTATCTACCGACATAAAATGGATGATGATATTTTACGAAATAAATTATTTCCTTTATTAAAAGAATCAATCAACTACTATTTGCATTTCCTGAAAGAAGGAGACGATGGAAAACTTCATCTCCCAGCAACTTACTCCCCCGAATATGACACCGTGGAAGATTGCAATTTCGACCTCGCTCTGCTACGTTGGGGATGCCAAACACTACTAGAATCAGCCCATCGTCTGAATATCCAAGATTCATTGATTGAGACATGGAAAAATGTGCTTCTTAAACTGACTCCTTACCCCACAGACGAGAATGGATTACTTATCGGAAAAGATATGCCGTATGCTTTCTCACACAGACATTATTCACATTTACTTGCTATTTATCCTCTATACTTAATTAATAAAGAACAACCGAATGATATTGAAATGATTGAGAAATCATTGTCTTTTTGGCAAAGCAAGCCCACAGCTCTCCTAGGTTACTCATGCACAGGAGCATCTTCCATTTCCTCTGCTATCGGAAAGGGAGACGATGCACTAGCCTATCTAAATAAATTATTTGGTAAATTTCTTAGTTCGACGACTATGTATAAAGAAAGTGGGCCAGTTATTGAGACACCTTTATCTGCCGCCCAAAGCATTCACGATATGTTATTACAGAGTTGGGGGGGAAAGATTCGCATTTTCCCAGCTATCCCCGCTACATGGAAAGACATTGCTTATTCAGGTCTGCGCACGGAAGGGGCATTTAAAGTATCTGCCAGTAGAAAGCAAGGAAAGACACAATTTATCCATATTAAAAGTCTGGCAGGAGAGCCTTGCATTGTAACGACTGATATAGTTAACCCTATTTTTGAAGGAAAAAGAAACTTCACTATACAATCATTCCCAAACAACACCTTCCAAATTGATTTAAAGAAAGGAGAAGAGGTCTTCATTTCCCCCCAAGGAGAAAAGCCAGATTTTATCATTTCTCCGATTCCTCATACTTCTAAAAATCATTATGGATTAAAAATCATTCACCAGAGGAGGTAAAAATGTACAAAACCAACCTTGTAAACACTGGTAGATTAGATTACATTATGATACATAAAAAGCCT
>USSR01000462.1 GCA_900557355.1 uncultured Bacteroides sp. | reverse complement strand
TGTAAGTATAATAGAAGAGTGGATGCTTTTGTGTTTCGTATTTGGTTATTTCTATGTTAAGCAGCCAAATTACTAGTTAATTGTTTGCAGATGTCGAGAATTCTTGCGAATATTGCATACAAGTTGTGTGTAGAATTGATTGTAATTAGAACTTTGATATTAAAAATCAAAGATGTATGTAACTTTTTTAATTCATTTATTTAATAAATGAATTCTACCAACGAGTATAGAAATATGAAAAACCATTTTTGTTTAAACCTATTCTTCTTACTATATTTGTTTTTTTGTGCTGGATGCAAGCAGCATATCTCAGATAGTGCTGCTAAGGCAAATGAGGCATTGTTTACTCAATTAGATAGTCTGATAGATAATTCTGATAAACTTATTTTGCAGAAAGAGGAGCGAATAGAGGCGTTGAAGCATTCACTAAGACAATCTAAGGCATTTGAGAAACAGTATGAACTTAATCAGGCTATTTATCAAGAATATCGCGTGTATGATGCAGATTCGGCTATGAAGTATACTACACAAAGCCTTGATTTAGCACGACAATATCATGATAAGAATCGTGAGATTGAATCTTTATTAGGTATTGGTTTTGTTTATACGGCTAATGGCTTGCTTAGTCAAGCCTCTGAAGTAATGCATTCACTCTGTTCTTCCAGTATGCCTCGCTACTTACGTTCGCGTTATTATGGTCAGATGCGTACTCTCTGCTCGCGGTTGCAACTCTATTCATTAGGTGATGATGCATTACATGAGCATTATGGTCAACTTTATGCGTTATATTCAGATTCAGTATTGCAGACGGCCACTCCTGACGAGCCACGCTACCTTTATAGCCGTGTGTGGAAATATCAAGATGTTCCCGGTGCACAACGTATTGCCATTAGGGATGAGTTGGAAAAGGAAAAACAACGTCTTCTACCTAATAGTCGTAATTATTCTATTTTAGCTTATAACTTGGCTCTACTTTATGAAAAAGAACACAACCATACCAAGTGGCTGGAAAATATGATTCTCTCAGGTATTGCTGATGTATATGCTGTGAATCGTGATATTGGTTCGTTGTATGCATTGGCTTCCTATTTATATGAACAAGGTCAGTTGGACCGAGCCTATCGTTATAGTACTTATTGTTCTGATATCGGTATAACTTTTAAGAGCCGTGTACGACTGCTTCATCAGCAGAAGTTGCAGAGAAGGATACATCAAAGCTACATTGAACGTGATCATATGCAACAGAAGCAGCTAAAGCTATTCCTTTTATTTATTAGTTTTCTCACTATTGTATTGCTGATAGCTCTTTTCTTTTTGAGAAGGCAAACAAGAAGACGTAGGAAAGCTTTGGTTGAGCTACATGTGGCCAATGGTAGATTGAAGAGTCTTAATAGTGAACTGCAAAAGCTCAATTTGGTTCTACGTGACACAAATTATATTAAGGAGGAGTATATTGGTCAGGTATTCAAACTTTGTTCATCCTATATTTGCCGTATGGAGGAGTATCGTAAAAAGTTAAACCGTAAATTAAAGGCTGGGCAACTTGAAGATTTAAAGAAGATGATTAGTTCTACTTCTACCATGAGCGATGAAATGAAGGATTTTTATGAGAAATTTGATTCCATTATTCTACATTTATACCCTGATTTTGTAGAGCACTTCAATAGTTTGCTACGTCCCGAAGAACATATTGAAGTGAAGTCTGGGCGGCTTAATACAGAACTTCGTATTCATGCTTTGATACGAGTGGGGGTAACGGATAGTGAGAAGATTGCAGAATTTTTGCACTGTTCACTGCAAACCGTATATAATAATCGTTCTATAACTTTAAATAAATCTTCGCTCAGTAAGGAGGAATTTCTTCGAGCTGTGAAAGAGGTTTGTAAAAAGTAATTTGAAGACTGAGCGTTACTTTCTGCTACTGAGGACTCCTCTTCAGCTTTCAGCATTAATCCGTTGGGATCTCTTAATAATAAGACAAAAGATATCCGTGCAAAGGTTATCACTAATAATGTGCTTGAGGTAAAGTTTCCCTTTATTAAAGGGCTGAGCTATAAATTGAATACAGGCTTCACTTACCAAAACAGCTCCTATAAGAATTATCAAGGTTTGGATACCTACGAAGGAGCTAGTGCTAATGGCGTATTGAATACTGATGACTGGCATTCAGAAGAATGGATTTTGGAGAATATTATTTCTTATCAACGTGAATTTGGTAAACATCGTATATTTTTCACAGGATTATATTCTGCTCAAAGCAAGGAATATGAACAGAATACAATGGAAGGTAAGAATTTTCCCAATGATGTGATGTATTATTACCAGATTTCTAAAGCTGCCACAATGTCTGGTAATTCCAATTATTATAAAGAAAATCATATTTCACAAATGGGGCGTTTGAATTATACTTATGATGATCGTTACTTGTTGACTCTTACTGCTCGTCGTGATGGTTACTCCGCTTTTGGTGAAAGTTCTAAATTCGGCGTTTTTCCTTCAGCCGCTATTGGATGGAATATTTCCAATGAATCTTTTTTTAAAGACAAGCCTATAAGTGAAACCATTAGCAATCTGAAATATCGCTTGTCATGGGGTAAAAATGGCAATGAGGCTATCAGTGCTTATAGTACACTACCTAATCTTTCAACTTACAATTATCTGAATGATGATCATACTGCACAGTTTGGTTTCTATCCGTCGAAGTTAGCTTCGCCCGGTTTAGGTTGGGAAACTACTACATCTATTAATACTGGCTTTGATATTGCACTTTGGAATGGACGTATTCAGAGTTCATTTGATATTTATTGGTCTAAAACCAAAGATTTGCTGCTTTCCCGTTCTATTCCTACCATTAATGGTACTGGCTCTATTACTGAGAATCGTGGACAGACCCGTAATCGTGGTTTTGAATTCCAGATAACTTCTAATAACATTACACATAAGAGTTTTAGCTGGAGCACCTCTTTCAACCTCTCACACTATCGTTCGGAGATTGTAGATGTTGGTTTGTATGATGCTAATGGAAAGCCGGTTGATGATGTGGCTTCCAAGTGGTTTATTGGTGAACCTATCAATGTGAACTATGATTATAAAATTATCGGTGTATGGCAGATTGCTGATCCGTCTAACCCGACAGGGCAGCAAGATCCTAACTATCGTAATTCGTATCCTGGATATGTGAAATACCTTGATGTAGATGGTAACGATATTACAACGGCTGATAAGACTATTATAGGGTCGGCTATTCCTAAAGTAAATATGAGTTTGATGAACACTTTTGAGTACAAAAACTTCACTCTGAGTGTGTTCTTAACGGCTCAGTTAGGACAAACCCATCTGAATGCCTTGTATGATACAAGCCATAATTCATATCGCCAGAACCGCTTTTTGGTGGATTTTTGGACTCCAGAGAATCCTACGAATAGCTATCCGAAAAATAGTTTGAATAGTGATGTGAATCCAGAGGGAGCCAGTTTCTATGAAAAGACAGATTTCTTACGTATTTCCGACGTTACATTGGGTTATAATTTCCCACAACAATGGTTGCGTCGTACTTTCATCAAACGGCTCAATCTTTACATGAACATTAAGAATTTGGCTACAATAACTGGCTGGACAGGTATGGATCCGGAATTTCTCAATGATCAATTGGCTGCTCCTCCAGTACGTTCGTTCACTTTTGGACTAAAGTTAGATATTTGATGAGAGTAATATATCATAAAAAGCTAAAATGAAATTGCACATATGAAAAAAATAACATATTTCAATGTCTTAGTGTTTACAGTATTATTGCTCACTATGGGCGGCTGTAATGAGGATAAGTTTCTTAAGGAAGATCCTCGTGATGCACTTTATCCTGAAAATTTACTTGTAGATTACAATGGATTTAAATCGATGATAACGCCTCTTTATGGTCTTATGCGTGCAGAGTATCGCCGTGCTGATGCAATGGGAGGAAGTATTGCGCTCTGTCTGCATTCTGCCTGGGGTGGAGGGGTAGATAATTCATGGGCCAATAATAGTCATGCGGAAATGAAGTTCCTCTACAATCCCAAAGAGATAACTTACACTGATCTTGCTATTTGGAATAATATTTTCCAGTGGGGATATCGTATCATCAACACTGCCAATATGGTTATCTCAAGAGCTGACAATGATGGCATTAACTGGGGAAGTGGTGCTGATGCTGAAAATCGTAAAAATGAGGTGTTGGCCGAAGCTCGCTTTTTCCGTGCTTGGGCTTACCGTCACCTTACCTATTCATTTGGTGCAGTGCCCCTTTCAACACAAGAAATTACAGGATTGAATTATCGTGATGATTGGGACCGTGCTTCCTTGAGTAGTATTCGCGAAGTGATGGCAGAAGATTTCCAGTTTGCAGTCGATAACCTTCCTTTGCGTACTTCTAATAATAGTAAAGTCTCTGGTGCTGTGGCACGTCACTATTTGGGTGAACTTTATTTGGCAGAAGGTAATGCTGAAAAAGCAGTTTCAGTACTGAAACCATTAGTGGAAAGTGGAGAATATTCCCTTATAAATCAACGCTTTGGTAGTAATGCTTCCAATGATGGATGTCCTTTTATTGACGTATTTTATACTCCTATGTATGCTGATGGAAATACGGAGGTGTTACTGGCTTTCATTAACACAGAAGAGGAGAATAGTGCCTATGGTACTGCAAATGTCTATATGACTACAACTTATAAGAACTATTATGCTAATGATGGCGATTGTAAAAAGACAAACCAGCATAATCCGGACTATATCAATAACGGTGGTGAAGGTTCATTTGCACAAGTCTTTTGGCAAGCTAATGGTGGTAAGGGAGCCGGACGTGTAGTTCCTTCCAGAGGAGCACTTCGTTTGTACAATTATAAAGGAATGGGAGAACAAGATGACCGTGTATCTGCCAATGCTATCGTATGGAGTATTAATGATGTAGATGCTGCCGGCAATGTAACCAAGGTATTTGATTTAGGTGGTACTGCACTTATTGATACTACGGTTAATGCAGCCATGCTAACTTCTACTTCCATTAAAAAATATGATTGGCCTACTACTCGTAAATGGGATTATACTCCACCTATTTTGGCTAATGCAGCTAATGATGGACACTATGCGGACATTGTTTATTTACGTTTGGCAGATACATATTTACTTTATGCAGAGGCTCTTTACAAGAGTAATCAAGTAGGCGAGGCCATTAAATGGATAAATAAAGTACGTAATCGTTCCAATGCTGTAAGTATTACTGAAGATGATCTTAGAATCGGTGGTATGGATTTCATTCTTGATGAACGCAGCCGTGAACTGCTTACGGAGGAAGAACGTCGTCATACATTGGTACGTGTTTGCCAAGAAAATGGTGGTGACGAACGTGATACCAATAACTATTTCAAACGTCGCATGCGTGAACTCAATGAGATAGCTGGTATTGCAGGACGTGGTATGGATGAATATGAAACTCCTGTCCTTTTCCCGCTGCCGCAATCATTCATTGATGCCAATACTGGTAATCCTTTGGAAAATAATCCGGGGTATTGATAGATAATAGTCAGATATAAATACCGCATATAAACGGCTTTGTATATATCGGTGTTTATATCTGATTTAGATTCATATATTCAAAAGAAAACAAAAACTTAATATCTTGATACATCATGTCCGAATTGGCTTTCATTTTTAGTCTTCTTATGGTAGGGATTACAGCGGTT
>USSR01000461.1 GCA_900557355.1 uncultured Bacteroides sp. | reverse complement strand
AGTGGAACTGTTCATAACTCGTCCAAAATGAACATAATTCAACTACTGATTTGCATTATTAATAGAAAAGTTCTGGATTCCGGAGGATTAATGTGTTTTTAATCCAATATTAATTCTGTTTCGGCTTACTTTTTAATGTCACCCTGTTTACTTTGCAGACAGGAAAAACAAATATGTCTAATACCTAATTAATAGTATTCTTAAATGAAACGAAATGCAATTTTATTAAGCTTGTTGACGACTTTGTTCTTGCTGCCGGGAAAGGCAGTGGGGCAAACCACATCGAGCGATGGTAAATTGGTGTATAATTTCCCGTTTGCACCAAGTGAGGGTCTTGTGAATAGAACAGAAAAGGAGTATAGGAAAGAAATCTGTCTGAATGGCTATTGGGATTTCCAACCTGTGGCTTTGCCGGGTAGTTACGTGCAAGGTAAAGGAGTGGCACCGGAATTATCATTGCCCAAAGAAGGTGCATGGAGTAAAACCCGTATAAAGATTCCTTCTCCATGGAATATAAACTCTTTTGCTAACAGAAATGTAGAGGGACCTGATCATCGCAACTACCCGTCTTATCCGAAAGAATGGGAACAAGTGAAAATGGCGTGGATGAAAAAAACTGTAACTATTCCTAATGACTGGAATGGTCAGCAGATAAAATTATATTTTGAAGCTGTAGCCGGCTATACTGAGGTCTATATCAATAAGGAAAAAGTAGGAGAGAATTTTGATCTTTTTCTTCCATTCAGCATAGATATTACGAATAAGGTAGCTGCAGGTGAAACCGCTGAAGTATGGGTGGGAGTTCGCAGTCAATCTTTGTTTGAAAACAACTCTACAATTGGGCGTCGTATTGTTCCTGCCGGTTCTATGTGGGGATATCACATTGCTGGTATCTGGCAGGATGTATACTTGTTGGCATTGCCTAAAGTACATGTGGAAGATGTATATGTGAAGCCGTTGGTTTCAAAGAATATGCTTGAACTGGAAGTGACTGTACAGAATAATACGGAAAAAAAGACAGATCTGCAACTTCAAGGTAAGATTAATGAATGGGTAAACCTGGCTGGGACAGATGTTAATTCTGCTCCTGTACCTGCATGGGAACTTGGACAGGAAGCTTTGAAAGTGGCCCCTGTTAAAGTTAGCATCCCTGCCAATGCTTCAACAAAAGTTGTGTTGCAGGTTCCGGTATCCGGTGAGTTGAGTTACTGGACTCCTGAACAACCGAATCTTTATGCCGTATTGCTTTCATTGCAGGCTAAGAAAGAAATTCTTGATATGAAATATGAACGTTTCGGATGGCGTGAATGGACATTGCAAGGTACCACACAGTACCTGAATGGTAAACCTTATCAGTTGAGAGGTGATTCTTGGCACTTTATGGGTATTCCGCAAATGACACGCAGATATGCGTGGGCATGGTTTACTGCCATTAAAGGTATGAATGCTAATGCGGTTCGCCCTCATGCACAGATTTATCCTCGTTTCTACATGGATGTAGCTGATGAAATGGGTATCTGCGTATTGAATGAAACTGCTAACTGGGCGAGTGATGGTGGTCCGAAACTGGATTCTGAGCTCTTCTGGGAAGCATCAAAAGAACATTTGAAACGTTTTGTACTCAGAGACCGTAATCATGCCTCTGTCTTTGGTTGGAGTATCAGTAATGAAAATAAACCTGTGATTTTGCATGTTTACAACAGACCGGAATTGATGCCTCAGCAGAAGAAAGCTTGGGAAGATTGGAGAGACATTGTTCGTGCAAACGATCCGACCCGCCCATGGATTTCTGCCGATGGAGAAGATGATGGAGATGGCATCTTGCCGGTTACAGTAGGTCATTATGGTGACATGAACTCAATGAAACATTGGGTTGGAATAGGTAAACCTTGGGGAATCGGTGAACATAGTATGGCGTACTATGGTACGCCCGAGCAGGTTGCTAAGTATAATGGTGAAAGAGCCTATGAATCGCAGTTGGGACGTATGGAAGGATTAGCTAATGAGTGCTATCACCTCCTTGCTAACCAGCGTAATATGGGAGCTTCTTACAGTACCGTTTTCAATATGGCATGGTACTCTTTGAAACCGCTGCCACTGGGAAAGAAAGATATGACTACAGAACCGGATATCAATAAAGATGGTATTTTCTTTACTGATTATAAAGAAGGTGTGCCGGGTGTACAACCGGAGCGTGTAGGTCCTTATTGTACAACATTCAATCCGGGATATGATCCGAATCTACCTTTGTATGATCCATGGCCTATGTATGATGCTATGCGTGCAGCCAATGCACCGGGACACTCTGCTTGGTCTGCTTATGCTGATATTGACAAAAAACAATATGAAGCACCGACAGCTACTCCGGCTGAGAAATATAAAGAAGTGATTTTCATAGGCGGAGATGACAGTAAATTGAAAGGTATTCTGGATGCACAAGGCGTGAAATTTGCTGTAAAGATTACTGCACCTGCACGTATGCTCTATATTGTAGATGGTACTTACACTTTGTCTGCTGCTGAAAAGAAGAGTATGTTAGCTAATATTGCTAAGGGTGCTGATGTATGGATTTGGGGATTAACACCTCAGACATTGAATGTATACAATGAGATATTACCTCTTCCGGTAGCATTAGATAACCTTAAACGTTCTTCTTTCTTGCCGGTTCAGAAGTCATGGATACGTGGCTTGAATAATTCTGATTTCTATTTCTGCGAACTTCAGAGAGCTGATGCTTCAGAATATTCATTAACAGGTGCGCTGGTAGAAGAAGGAGATGTCTTGCTGAATGCTTGTAAAACAGATTGGAGAGCTTGGAATAAACGTCCGGAGGAAATCAAAACTGCCGGTACGGTGCGGAGTGAGTACGAATGTACAGCTGCTACTCCTGTGTTTGTGAAGTATCAGAAAGATGCCTCTTGTTTCTATATCAGTACCTTGAAAGAATTCACTAACTCTGAAAAGGGATACAATACACTGGGAGTGATTTTAAAGAATGCCGGTATTGATTGTAATGAGATTGAAGTAAAATCAAATGAAGTCTTCTTCTTGCGTGATAATCAATTGGTATTTCCTGTTGCAGCGAAGGAGAAGTTAGTGAAAAAAGCGGATGGATGGGCCTTGGATATCTATGTATTTAGTCCGCGCCCTTTGGATGACTTGCTGATTGAACCGAATATGCCGAAGCTGACTTTGGTTGTGAAAGCAAAGGAATGCCAGCTTGCTATTAATGATAAAGCATATGTAGCCGCTTCGCAAAATAGGCATGAGGCTACTTATAAAGAACTACCCTTGCTGCAAGGTTGGAATAAGGTAAGCATAAAAATAGGAGAAAGAGATAAAAATGAATTCAGTGGTAACTTTAGATGTGATAATAGAAATGAATTCCTTTCTTCGTTGAAAGTGATGTTTGTCAATCCTGAAGTGAAATAGAGAGATAGGTAAAGGGATTGAGGAGAAGCGTAGTTTTCAAATAGGTTCTTTTTCGATAAGTTCAGTGTTAATCCAGTGTTGTGCGAGGTAATTCGCATAACACTGGATTGGTTTTTATTTACTATTCTTTACCGTTATGAGGGCTTCTGTTATCTTTAGCATTTAGTTGGATGGCTGTTTGGGCATCAATGCCGCAATATCTGTTATTTTGTACGGTGTTCTGATGGATTGTAATGTCTTTACAAGGGTTCATTTGCTTCTCGATGAATATTCCGTGCTCGTTGTTACCTTCAGCAAGACTGTTGTTGATGGTTATCTGGCTACTTTCTGCACATCGTATGCCTGAGAGTCCGTTACGGGCCATCTCTGAGTTGATAACTTTCACATTTTGACAGAAAGTAGCATTTATGCCGTTTCCGTAGGGGGAGGTATCGAAACGACTACTTATTATATCACAATTTGTGATGTATGACAAATGAAGATTGTGATGGAAACCGGCACCTGGCACTACGCTGGCACCATTATCACTGAAATCACATTGGTGAATGCGAATATTTTTTCCACCAACTATGGCTACGCCGTTTTTGGTGAAATTCTGTATGGTAATATTTTCAAATGTAATGTTCTGTATGCCATCTTTCTCTTTTGATTTGAAAATGACGCCTTCCCGGCTGGGAGAGTTCATATATGAGCGACTACGACGGTCGTGATTAGGATCGGCATTTTCGATTACTTTAGTGGCACCTTCTATCAGAAGATCGCGAATAGTGACGTCAGAGAGAATATCTTCTCCATTAATGATTGCAGTTTCTGTTTGTGGAGCCGGAAAGATAATAGTTTCGCGTCCCTGACCGGCAAGGAGGGTGCCACTATATATCTTTAGAGGAGCCTTCAATGTATGTACTCCTGCTTCCAAAATAATCCATTTGCCACTCTTCTGATTGGAGTCTATGGCTTCTTGTATGGACTCTCCCGGTTTTACAAAAATACTGTTGGCAGGAAGTTTTTTTGATTTGCCTTTTAAAGCTCCGATTACTGTTGGTTTCAGGAATTTATCGAAACCTGTATAAAGAGATGTTTTTGCCGGAGCATTGGGAAGTGGAGCTTTGGCAGCCGTCAGAAAACCTACTGATGACTTCGGGCGTGTGTGTTGTTTTATTGCTTTCTCGGTATATGGCAGCAATAGGCCTTTGGTATTTTTGTAATGCTGATATATGGATTCATAGATATCCCTGAATTTGTCGTTATCTCTGTCTGTAAAGACTCCGAATAAGTCAATATGTTCTCCTAACATGAAACGTGCTGTATATTCGAAACCTTGCGCCAGCCTGTCATCAGCTACACTATAAAAATCTAGTCCCTGCGTGTCGGCAGTTTGTGCAGCTTTGGCAAATTCACCTATACCTAATTGTACATGTCCCCAGTCTCGGGTAGTTTCTTGGCATTGTCCACCCGGATAGAGATAGCGGGTGATGCCGGAGTTGCCTTCTCCCCGGTAGAATCTTTCTACTGCCCGGTTGAATATTTCATGGTTATCAGTAAAAACACCGATACACATGATGGTACTAATCATGGATGCATCCCAGTTGCCATTAGCTTCGGTGAAGAAGTCTTTAATAGTGGGATAAAGGACTGTAAGGACCATTTGTGTGAATTGTTGCAGGTCTTTGGATGCCCATCCGGAATCGGCATGTTTCAGAATTTCAGCAGCATTTAGGTAGTAATATCCGAATAGGCCTACGTTCAGCTTGGCATTATTTGCATCGAATCCCCGGAGAATATAGCTCCACGCATTCAAGATTTCAATGGCCTTACGCGCATAGGCTTTGTCTTGGGTTATATACCACATTAATGCATGGTTATAGGCTGCTTCTGCACTCTCGGAAAATTCACGTCCGCCTATGCTGTTTGCCCCATAGGGACCTACTGATATTTCAGCAAATGGTTTTGGGATAAAATCTAAAGAGGTGTTTTTCTTTAAATTCTCAAAAGCGGTTTTCCAAGGCTGTATGCCTTTTACTACCATTTCGCGCATATAGTCAAGGTCCTGTTTGCTTTGTGCCATGCCAGGATGCACAAAAGCCTTGGTTAGAAACTCCGGGTTGGAGTTCTTTTCTGGTTGGGCTGCTATGAGGTTGTGTCAAAATGCTGGCACAACCTTTTTTTATGCGCAAAGCCCGGACTTTCCCAAGCCCAGGCTTTGTTATTACCCAAAGTTTATGTAACTTTAGGCATCATTTTTTTCGTTATGGCAAAGTTACATTTTCGTCCTTACATTCCCAACCAAACCGTTC
>USSR01000460.1 GCA_900557355.1 uncultured Bacteroides sp. | reverse complement strand
AGATAGTCAACTTCTCATTCATTATCTTCTTCATAAATCTCCTTTCTAAACTGCTTTTGCAAAGATAGGTAAATATCTTGCAAAAATACGCATCATAGCATGTATAAAAACCCGCTATTTTTGCATCCATTCATAAAAACATTTGATAGAAAACATGAACGAATTATTTAGTATTGCCGGTAAAGTTGCTGTTATTACCGGAGCAGGTGGTGTACTGGGCGGAAATATTGCCCAACACTTTGTACAGCAGGGAGCAAAAGTTGTAGCTATTGACATTCGTCAGGAGCAACTGGACAACCGCGTAGCTGAACTTAAGCAATATGGTAACGATGTAATCGGCATCATTGGTAATGTACTTGACATCGCCAGCCTGGAGAAAGTAGCCGAAGAAGTTGTAGCCAAATGGGGAAAGATCGATATTCTATTGAACATTGCGGGTGGCAATATGCCGGGAGCCACTCTCGAACCGGATCAGCACTTCTATGATATGGACATCTCTTGCTGGGAAAAAGTGACTAACCTGAATATGAATGGGACAGTCTATCCGTCTATGATATTCGGTAAGGTAATGGCAAAACAGAAGAAAGGATGCATCATCAATGTATCTTCTATGGCTGCTTATAGTGCTATCACCCGTGTACCGGGTTACTCGGCCGCTAAAACTGCAGTAGCCAACTTCACCCAATGGCTGGCAAGCGAAATGGCACTGAAATACGGTGATGGTATCCGTGTTAATGCTATCGCTCCGGGATTCTTTATCGGTGACCAAAACCGTCGTGTACTTATCAACCCGGATGGTTCATTGACCGACAGAAGTAAAAAGGTGTTAGCCAAAACTCCGATGAATCGTTTCGGCGACATCAAAGAATTGAATGGTGCTGTACAATTCCTGTGTAGTGAAGCCGCTAGTTTCGTAACGGGAGCTATGTTGCCTATCGATGGTGGTTTCAGTGCATTCAGCGGCGTTTAATATTTAATCTTTTAATTTATTCAAACGCTATGATGGAAAAAACATGGAGATGGTTCGGCAAGAAAGATAAAATCACCTTGCCGATGCTCCGTCAGATAGGTGTTGAAGGAATCGTCACTGCATTACACGAGGTACCGAACGGAGAGATTTGGACAGTAGAAGCCATCAACGATTTAAAATCGTATATTGAATCGTATGGGTTGCGCTGGTCGGTCGTGGAAAGCCTTCCGGTTTGTGAGGCAATCAAGTATGCGGGTACGGAACGTGAACAGTTGATTGAAAATTATAAAGTAAGTCTTGCCAACCTGGGTAAATGCGGAGTGAAAACAGTCTGTTACAACTTCATGCCGGTAATCGACTGGATACGTACGGATTTACAGTACCCTTGGCCGGACGGTACCAGTTCGCTTTACTACGACCGTATTCGTTTCGCTTACTTCGACATCAAAATACTAGAACGTGAAGGAGCTGAAAAAGACTATACAGAAGAAGAACTGCATAAAGTTGCCGAACTGGACAAAGTGATTACAGAGACCGAAAAGGATGATTTGATTGATACTATTATCGTCAAGACACAAGGATTTGTGAACGGTAATATCAAAGAAGGAGATAAAAACCCGGTTGCTATATTCAAACGTCTGTTAGGTTTATATAAAGACATAGACCGGGACGCTTTACGAGAGAATATGTGTTACTTCCTTTCTGCAATTATGCCTGTATGCGATGAATATGGTATCAACATGTGCGTACACCCGGATGATCCTCCATTCCAGGTTCTCGGCCTACCCCGTATTGTCACCAATGAAGAAGATATAGCCTGGTTCCTGAATGCCGTAGACAATCCGCATAATGGGCTGACTTTCTGTGCAGGTTCTCTTAGCGCAGGCGCACATAATGATACTCGTGAATTGGCAAAGAAGTTTGCAGGAAGAACCCATTTCGTTCATCTACGCAGTACAGAGGCCATGCCGGGTGGAAACTTCATCGAAAGTTCTCATCTATCAGGAAGAGGACATCTGATTGATCTCATCCGCATTTTCGAGAAAGAGAATCCAGGACTTCCCATGCGCGTAGATCATGGACGAATGATGCTCGGAGATGAGGATAAAGGCTACAATGCCGGTTATTCTTTCCACGGACGTATGCTGGCTTTAGCACAGGTAGAAGGAATGATGGCTGTGGTGGATGATGAGAAACAACATAAGATAGAGTTTTAATCTTATTTTTCATCAATATACTTTGAAATACAGGAAAGGAGCTTTACTTTTGTGAAGAAATAAAAAAGAAGAATATTATGAAAGCAAAAATGGCGAAGCTCTGTCTACTATTTATTCTATTATGCTCCCTTCCTGTATTTTATTCATGCAGCGACGAAGCTGATGCTTTTTACCTATATGAATATTGGGAAGTGATGTTCGACCCGGAACCTCCTATCAGTGAAACCAGTTTGTCAATCACGGGAGGAACAAAGTTGGGAATTAAAGGTGGCGTAGCTCCTTATACAGCAGAAATAGCCGATGGGCAAATTGCTACAGCTTATGTGGACGAAAACAATGATATTCAGATCAGCTCTATAAAACTGGGCAGCACGTCATTGATGGTAAAAGACGCTGATGGAAGAATCATAAAAATAGGGCTAAAGGTCGTCAACGGCAAACAATCTTTTTCAGTGAATTCCGTGGAAGCAAGAATCACAGGAATAGATGAAAGTCTGTTGGATGAACAACAAAAAGAAAAACTAGAAGCGGTCAAAAAAAAGATAAAGGATGAAGCGGGTATACAAGCTACAGGAGGAATAGCTTTCTCTTATGACCAAAAAAGTAGTGGTAAAGTGACAATTGTTACTAGTAAAGATAATGCTCCGAAAATAGAAGGAAGCTTCTCCCGCTCCACATCAGAGTCAGGCACTACATTCCAAATTACAATCAATGGTAAAGAGTATGACTGCAAATTTAAACTTCCCGAACGTTCCGATACTTCAAAGAGTATCACCACACGAGACCTTGGCCCGATTCCTTATTGGTTAGTGGAAGATGTGACTGAAGATTATAAATCAGATGTGACCGACCTATTCGGAATAAATGCCACCTCCCTGAAAATAGAACGCATTTATATAGGTTCATTCACTCCTTTACGATAAGTTTATTCCTCTTTCTATAAAATAGATGCGGCAAAAAGCACGAAAAACTGTTTTTTGTCGCATCTTTCATCTTTTAGTTATTAGCTACTTTATCCGTATCTTCTCTACAAAATCTTTTTTATCTATATTCAATTCTTCCAAAGAAGTGATCCGCCTACCGTTCAACACAATGTTTTCGAACAAAATATTCTCAATCTTCCTATTTTTATCATAACCTTCTATTAAAGAAGAATTGATATATTTCCCGGTACATGAAATATTACGGAATGTTATGTTCTTGACACCTCTGCCGGGACCTGTATTGTATTTTTGGTTATACATCACCCGAAGATGAAATAACTGTCCTTCCTGAATATGTTCCACACGAATGTCCTCAAAAGTAATGTTTTGTGCTAGGTTGTGATCCCCTACATTGATAGTCATACAGCCTTGGTAATCACGATCATCCTCATCATGCTCCAATATATCAATATTCCTGAATACTATATCTTCCAAAACTTCATCTCCCGTTTCCGTATTTCCATGTGTACCGATATTGATAGGATGCGCAATATCTGCCCATAGAGTAGAATTAAGTACATGAATATTGCGACAGTCGCCATAATAATTCCAACGATGCGTATAAAGAGCTATACAATCATCCGAATTACGAAGAAACACATCATCAATCATCACATCCGAGCAGGACATAAAATCCAGCCCATCACTCCAACCCTGATAGCTGAATGATTTCAGATTTTTGATAGTAATTCCGGTAGATTGTCCCCCAGAGACAGTATAATGCCGTGGATTTACCACCGTAAC
Source organism: uncultured Bacteroides sp. (assembly GCA_900557355.1). Lineage (GTDB taxonomy): Bacteria > Bacteroidota > Bacteroidia > Bacteroidales > Bacteroidaceae > Bacteroides. The sequence goes on along the minus strand of USSR01000460.1, from coordinate 1,838 downwards.
TCCATCAATCAGTACATTCCGGGAGTAGGTAACCGAAATTCCCTGTTGCGGTTCAAGCAACATGCCATGTCCCAATATTTTCACATTCTCTACACTGTCGCAAGTGAGACAACCTTTCAAAACGGCACCACCTTCTAAATAAACCGTCGTATTACTGGGAATACGGAAGCATTTTCCAGCCGTATCAGTCGGTTCATGTATTCCAGCTTCAAAATAAATCACGTTCGGATCATTCTTATCCGGCACATTTTTGATGATAGGATTGGCAAATACATGCAAATTATTCAGGCGATCTCCATTAAACTCGACCGACAACTTTTGTGGTTTATCTATCGTAAACAATAAAAAGTTACCATCAATCTCCGGTTGGATACCTTTGGATAAAGGACGCACCACTGCCGAACGGATCTCCCCATTGTTCTTTTGTACCAATACTTCCACTTTCCCTGAAAAGTCGAACTGAACCATCGTGGCATCGGACTTCGTATCCATATCCACCTTTACGTTATACTCATAAAGGTCTACCCAGTCTTTTTCTCCCACTTGCCGTACTTTTACCGTATAGTCATCATTGTGACGGGCATAATAGATGCCTTGAGGTACCGGATAGATGACTATTTCTGCTTGTATGACTCCTGTGGTCATTACAAGTAAAAATGTGAGCGCTATTCTTATTAGTTTATTCATTTCAAGTTTTTACTAATACCGTTAATGTCCTGGAATTCACCACAGATTGAAACAAATAATCCATCCACACTGGCATATCCGAATCTGTGGCGAAGTCTAACACATTTTATTCATTTTATCTTGCATACATCAGCGTACCGAGCCCAAGTACGTCATAGCCACCGGAGTTAGCGTCATAATACCCACCTCCTCCTTCTATTCCTACATATTCGGTAGCAATCTTAGTATATTTGAGATTATCATCCGAGATGTTTTTTATCCCTTTGTAATGATAGTAAGGCAACGCCCATATCGCACGTTTGATCCATTTACCGCCACCAAGTGTTGTTTGTTCTTCCGGAATCGGATATCCCCATTGACTCTGTTTTTGCCATATATAAGTAGTATATGGTACAGTCTCATTGGTATAATTACAGCAAGCGGCATATTCGCAGGCCCGTAGGAAGAGATTATCATCATAAGCAAAGAAATCGTCTCCCTGGCTCCATGCCAACTGACAAATAATTCCCATCAATCCGACACACATCAACGTGTGCCCTTGGTCACGTCCACTTTCCTGCCATTGAGCAAAGTTATAGTCCGGTGCATAATCGTGATAGATAGCACGACGTAAACGTCCGTTTGTATCACCTGTCTGCAAATGGGCGATACCTTCATTATAAATATCACGACGATCGGTTACAATGCCGATAGCCATTTTAGCCGCTATATTACAAAGACACCAGTTAGCCCAATAATGTAACGCATTCGTATCGTGATGACGTTTCAGAAAATCATCATTAGCAGGATAGAACACTTTAAGCAACCAATTCTGGAACGCTGCGAAGTCCGCACGATCCCATCCTCCATAATCCCTCAATAATTCACCGGCAATAGCAAATTCATAACCATAAAGTCCTGCAGCAAGCGATAAATTCGTATTACCTGTTACACCTACACAAGTCTGTACCCACTTATTCAGATTCTCCACCGCTTTTGCCGCATATTCATCATCTTGTTCAATTTTCCAACGAAGCGCTTGCTGATATACAATAGTGGCCCCTCTGGCTGCATTCATGTAATTTTCATCTCCTGAAATACCTCGTTTAATCCATTCTGTAGGATAAGTATCTGCCGTCTTCTGCGAAAACTGGCTTTCTACTAATAATTCC
>USSR01000459.1 GCA_900557355.1 uncultured Bacteroides sp. | reverse complement strand
ACGGCCGAAGCTGTTTTTACATTTATTTTCGTGTTGGTGGTGTTGGGCAGTACTGATTCGAAAAATAACACCCCGCGCTTTGCCGGGTTGGCAATCGGTCTGACGTTGGTGCTGGTTCATATCGTATGTATCCCGTTGACGGGAACTTCGGTGAATCCGGCACGCAGTATCGGGCCTGCATTGTTTGCGGGTGTTGCCGCGTTGGAGCAATTGTGGGTATTTATCGTAGCTCCCCTGGTGGGGGCGGTGGTAGCCGCAACTGTCTGGAAGGCAATAAGAGCTTGATGCTTTGAGAAAAATTACACTTTTTAGTTAGGCATAGGATACAGGCTTTTTCCCTAAAGTTTAGTAAATAATAAATTTCCCACGCCTGTATCCTTTTAGGGGTGCGTGAGCATCCTGTATTTCCCCTTGAGGTGTGTACTTCATGGCTTTTGCCTGAAGAGAATAGCCTCATAACAATAGAATGTAGTCTGTGAAGATATTAGTCTATTGCTTGTGTTTTGTTTGTTCAGAGCATCCTTTCCGGTGGGAAAGGATGCTTTTTTTTGTGGGTTTGCAGAAGGGGTATTCAATCCGTTCAGCGTGCTTAATGTCTTCGACGGGTATAAGTTTAGCAACTATTTTCCGAATGATGAGGTTCGTTACGGATTTCTTAATTTTCTAGTTCCTTATTCAGTGCGGAAAAGAGAAATATAGAGCGGTGGTTGCGCCAGCTTAATAACTATTGAGGAGCATATCGGACTGACATTAAATAAAAAAAGAGAGCCGGGAGCAAAGCTCCCGACCCTCAACCTAAAGTAACTGAAATTGTGTGTAAAAAGACTCTGATATTTACTTATTTATAGGAAATGGTATCAGTTACTTACTTATTCGTTGATAGTGCAGATACTTACACGGTTCCAGTCCGGTTCGTCGAACATATTGCCTACACCCTGGCCTTCGGCACTGATACGGCTTTCTGCGATTCTATACTTGCTGACAAGCATTTTCTTTACGGCTTCCGCACGTTGGTTGGCAATGCGTGCGTTCACTTCCGCGCTACCTTCGGGTGATGCGTATCCCTTAATGACTACGCTGGCTTCCTTATGATTTCTCAAATAGGTAGCGATACGTTCTACGTTGGGCAATTGTGAACTTTCGATCGTGGTTCTGCCCTGGCGGAAAGTAATCACGGATTCCAGTATCTTTTTGCTGTTGTCAATCGTGTTGGTCACCACCTGCGGAGCCTTGTTCCGGCATTCGTTCAGTTCAGTCTCCAGCCCATTGGCTCTTTGGGTTTCTTTTCTCAATGCGGCAGCGTTATTGTCGGCTTCTCCGCGCAGACGATTTACCTGTGCGTTGAGGGCGTCAATTTCACTTTGGTTGTAAGGTCTCACTTTGGTGAAGTAATGTTCGCCGTTGCTGCATTTGAAATGGTATTTCAGTCCGGCAGTGATTTCCCATGCGGCGCAGTTGGCATTGAAATGATAATAACCGGCGTCGTTCATGTCATACACCAAAGCGGGCTTTACGGCAAGTGTCCATGCTTTGCTTTCACCCAGGTTGAAGTTGAAATTCAATCCTACCTTGGTGGAAGGGCTGTTGATGTGGTCTCCCAGTTCTTCATTGACGTAATAATGCAGCCAGCCGATACCGAATACGGCTTCCACTTCAAAAGTCCGGGGCACGCCTGTGTAGGTGCCGAAGAAGTTGTTCAGATTGATCATACCCAGCAGGCTGATGTTGGAATTGTCGATAGCTGTGCGGCTTACGGTTGTATTGAAGCTTCCCATGGCTTCCATTCCGATGCCGAAGCTGGGAGTCAGCTGTTTGGTCAATCCTAACCCTACTACAGGACGCATGTTCTTGAAAAATGCACTGTGGGTGAGAGGAGTGGTTCCGCCGGCATTAATCCCGAGCGACCAGTTATCCAGAAATTTGTTTCCCTCTACGGCAGTCTGCGCATTTGCACCGACAACTGCCATGCCTAACAATAGGCCTGCAATCATTGTTCTCTTTTTCATTTTCGTCGTTTTTTTTGTTTTAGTAAAACTTATGCAGTAATAAGAGTGGACGATACTGCTTTACTGCCACTGATATAGTTCAAGTTCATTACTGAATCTGAACTATAAATTAGATTTTGCAAAGTACGGACATTTTGTTTAATTAGGAGTTAACATAAAGTTCGATAAATTTCTCGTTTTGTCCGTGACGGGAAATAAGTTTTTATTGCTCTTTCCGTCCTATATCCTATTCCAGGTCTTTGGCATTAAACAGGCACATTCCGTTGTCGCGAAGCATCGCTTGAACATTACCTATATTCTTGTTGAGTATTATACAATAAGCTTCTCTGTCATTATTTGCTTACTTCTGTAATTACAACCCGATTATATCCCGAATTTCCCTTTTCCAATAATCTGATAATCTAAAACATCACCACCTGTAGGATTTTAACAACAGGTGGTGATGAATTATTTTATTATGGATGGTTATTTCTGGGGTCTAAAAAGGTTCAAGAGAAGACGGACCCTGCCATATCACGCCTCATTGCTACCGACCCGGTTTCGCTTTCATTCATGTACATTATCATAGATTTCCCTCCGTCACTGGTGGCATCCTGCGACCAATAATAAGCCTCTTCTCCTACTCCTGAGAATTTACCGGCTAATATATACCCCGCAGCAGGAATAAACAGACGCTTTCCTCCTTCAGCTTCCATTTGGTTGGAAGGCCAGGTATTACCCTTGCCGGAGGTAGATGCGATAGTCCATTCACTTGCTTTCTTTACCCAAAATCCGGTGTTGTATATTGCTAATTTAGCCGTTCCATTTTTTACAGCTTCTACCGACGTTCCACTAGGATATGCCCTATAAGGCCATCCAAAACTCTTGTACGTATTACTAGCGAATGCATATGGAAAATATCTGTCAGGTGCAGCCCATTGGCACGAGGAAATGGCGGCTACATTTGCGCCTTCGCGATATCTTGTATTATTTCCTTTGAAATATGCGTCGTCGGCATCCCATTCATAATACTGTATTGTTGGAGGATATAATGTTATTTTAATAGTATATCTATAGCCGGATTTAATAGTTGAATTATCAAAAGGGATATTATAATTTTCATAAGCAGCACCGTATTGCACCATGGCTATTTTTAATGTAAAAGTCAAGACTTCTCCGGTAAATGGGATGATATCTACTTCTTCGGAAGATACTTCCGCGCCGGTGTTGGTATTATTATCGCTCTTTATCGGGTAAACTTGCTGAGCTTCGTCTGCAACAACCTTGCCCTCTTTGAAATAGACCCTACCGGTGCTGTGGGGAGAGGTCAATGTGCCGGAAAATGTTTGCATTGTTTGCATAGGGGGTACTGCTGCGGTGGCTACTTTTACCTTTATTTTTGCGAAGAGGTGCCTGAAGGTAACCTTCGGAATAGTGGCAGAACCAGCCGGAATGGAAACAGAAGCATACAGCACATCTTTCGCCGCTTCTGGTGCGTTTTTATTATTATCAATATTATCTCCTACACTATACGGGACGAATGGATATTCCCCTGTCCGATATGAATAAAGCACAGCTGTTGCCGCGTTGCCATCGGGGAGTTTAATACTTAGTTGTCCTTTATTTGCAGTTACTTGTTGTATAGCGGTCACTTTACCGTTTTGCGGGTTATAAATAATAACCTTTACTGCTATATTATCTAATTGCTCCAATGGGGGCTGTTCCGCACGTGTTTTTACAGGTTTATCTCTCTCGATGACTGCTTCAAAGTCCAAATCCTTGTATACAGTCTGTTCCTCATCAAGGGTGCTGCGTGTGACTGTTTCGTCGTTTCCGGTGAAAGCATCATCTACTTCAAAGGTTACGATACGTTCTTCTCCCGAAATATTAATTTCCGGTGTTACGTTCTGATAGTTTTCTTCATTATCACAGGAAGAAATGGTGCAGCCTGCTAATAACAGACTGCCGAATATTATACTTTTATAGAATCTCATATCACTTTTCTTTAGTTTAAAAATATTGATAGTACATAATTGTTGAAATACATTAATTATGGCCATTCCGATTCGACTGTTCCATTCAGTTCGCCACCCTCTGCCCAGGGACCTTCTTCCGCACTTCCATCAGAGCTTTCCGGAGGGGTTATTGGCGTACTTCCGCTTTGTGTAATGGCTAGAATCACTGTCTTCCCCGAATCCTTTTGTTTTAATCGTGCATATATCTTACGGGAAGTGGTTGCTATATTGGTTGTCATTGTAATGGAAAAACTTCCGTTGTTAATTCCTGCATTACTCTTTGGTGCATATGATGTTACGATTCCTGAATTTACAGCATCCAGTGTTTGCAGGCTACTTTCGGTAAGTGCCGTGGTTGACAAACTTTCTACCTCCCATGGTTGGCTGGCATTGTTCAGGGTACTTGTTATAGTTCCTGTCGCCTGGCCACCTGTGGCTGCTATCTGTGTCTGCGAGCCGGCCTGGAGGGCAAATTGATAATTCTGACTTTGTTTTTTGAAAGTGACAGTTACTTTGTTGATATTGTTGTATTGTAAGTCAAAGTTTTCAAATAGTACATGTCTGCCAGCAATAGATTGTCCGCCAAACGTTCCGGAAGTGATTGCCAAACCGATGCTTGCCTCTGTGGTATAATTATATCCGGCTATATAATAGTTTTCATCTTTACTCGTGAATTCACGTCCTGTTTGGTTTTCAATAAGCACATCCCTAAGGAACATTCCATCTCCGTAATCCTCACTCTCTTTAATAAGGTTAGGAAGAGTTATTTTTTGCTTGATGGGATTCAGTACCCCATCAAGTACGGCTGTTAAATTCGAGAAAGACTCCGTTGATTCCGTTTTTATTGTAACTTTGATTTGCCCTACTTTGTGTTTGAGCTCAAAAGCTAACTTACAATCCTGGTCTCCCTCGTTGATTTTCTTTTGCACCGACCCACACATACTGTTTTTCCCTTTTAAAGCATAGAAATAAGCAGGATTGGTTCCGGTGTCTATGTCCACGTTGGCGAGGCATACGAATGTATACGTTCCCGGTTCGAGTTGTAACTGATTACCTTGCATCGTGACATTGCCATTCGTACTTACCAGGCCATTAATTTTTCCTTTATAGTTGTTGCCCGCATCATAAGCGAGCACGTTAATCTCTGTTCCTACCTTCACACCAGTAGCAGCGGCCGATGACGCCCGGGTCGTTCCCCCGGACTGTTCCGTGTCATTGCAAAGTACTGTTTCCATGTACAAATCATCATCTATCGGAGTGATGATGGTATCCGCCGATGCTTTTCCGGCAGCGCGTGTCAAATTCTTGTTGCCGTAGCTTTCTGCTTGGACGTTGATTTTAAAGAAAGAGCCGTTCATTTCCCTTTCGCTTTCATTTTCACTACATCCTATAAGTGTTGAAACCGCCAATAATAGAGTAACCAGACTTAGTCCGGATAAACATTTGTATATATATTTTTTCATTATAACAGTTCGTTGTCTTTAACATTAAATCTCAAATTCATATCCTCCTGTTGCAGGATTCTTGTCTACCTCATTCCATCCTTCTTCGGTAACCTTTCCGTCTTCACCGAAGGTGGTGGAAGCGGCAATCACTTGTTCTAGCAAAACGTTGACAACAATAAGTGTCGGTGATTCGTAATCTAATTTCTTCATTTTACTCATTCTCTAATAATCTGATTTTTTATTTTTATTTATTTGGCTTCTGTTATTACCGCACGACTTAGTCTCGGGTCATCGTAGAACATATTGTCCACCCC
>USSR01000458.1 GCA_900557355.1 uncultured Bacteroides sp. | reverse complement strand
AATTGACAATAGGGAGGGGGCTTTGATTCATGTATCTGTTTGTGGGCAGGATAAAAAAGGGATGCCAAAACGATGGCATCCCCAATATTACGCTGTTTTTTTATCTTCTTTTGCGCGTGTTAATGGTTGAAGTAAAGAATTTAAGTAACTCATCGCTGTTAAATATTCATTATCATCTGGTAGACTATCTAGCCCCTCCATTATGCGTTGTATTTGCGTTGTAAGCAACTTGCAATCTACCTGTTTTAATGAATTGAATGACTGTATTATGCCTAATACGACATTTACATTCTCATTTTTATTTAGCATATCAGAGAACATCCCTGCTAAATAACTTTTCTGTTGCATATTACCATTTTGAGCCAGATAAGTTAAGAAGTCTGGATATTTCTTATAATTTTCAATGTTTGTTTTATTGATACTATTTACAGCCAGATTCATCAAGTCCTTTGGTAAAGTTTGTATATCTGCAATCGTTTTTTCCGATATAATAGGAATTAACATAGCTTTAATCCTCTCACTTTTAAGAGAAATTGCATTCAACCAATCAAACATTTGGGAACTATTATGTTGAATGGCAAATTTTAACATCTCATCTAATTTCGTTTGTATTATTTCTTCCGAAAGAATATACCTATTGTTAGGTTTAGCTGTAAAATGATCTGCAAATAATTCCATTAATTTATCGTTGTTATACGACTTGAATTTAAGAATATAATTCGCCAAAGGATACAAGTTAAATCCCCATCTATTTTTTAACCATAATAATTGATCTAAAATTATATTTGAGGATTGAGCGAAGAATGGATCTATTATATTGTCAATTGCAATTCGACCACTTGACACCTTATATGTAATGCAACCAAATTTAACAACGGTTTCAATGGCTGTATCATCATTAGTACACTCATCTATAAACCTAATGTTTTGATCGTAATTCCGATGTGATGGATATGAGGGATGAGGCATTGGCCTCGTTCCAGCGATTAGAGTAACAATATTTTGAATAGAGGGCAGATTATTGGTTAATGATAAATTTTCTGTCACAATATTTATGGCTTTCAATTTTTCTAGAATAATACTTTGAGAAACGCCCCTCAAGTCTCCTAAAATATGGTGTATTTTCTCATAAATCTTTATAACAACATTTTCTGAAATCTGGCGCTTCTGTGATATGTATACAACATCCTTGATGTAAATATTATCATTGTCTAAATCTGGCCATTGCTCTATTGCATATGAAAGTAAATCGTCATTAACCAAATAATCTATTTGCGCTTGATTTAGTTCGGTCAAAGAGAAATGGTCTTGTTTATACACCTTGGTGAATAGTACACCTAAAGGTTTTATTACAGAGGCATCATTATATTGTCGGATACATTCATGAAAATAACTATCCCAAATCCCAGCAGAACGCTCGTTCTTTAGAAGGTATGATGAGATACCGTCTGTTATGTATCGTAATCCTTGCCTATATAAATTACAAGAATAGGCTACAATCTGTTCTGGGTTATTTGCAACAACGATAATTTCATCTAATGACAATCTGAATTTTTCTTCAAATCTTAAATTGTCATTATATGTAAATTGTACTGATGGATTGACTGCTGCAATAAACTCAAAATATGCTTTGAATTCAGTATCCCATAGTTTATGTCTTATCGTTCTATCTATATTATGTAGGCAATAAGTAGTTAATTTGTCTAAATGCGAAACATTTTCAGCAAGCCATATTGGAAGCTCCTTCAATGCATCTGTAACATTATGCGAATCTATTATATCCTTTATTTTTTGTGGTATATCGGCAAATAGGCTATCCGAATTTGTTAGTATTTTAGAAATGACAAAACTATCGCAATTAGATGTATAACTTCTGGTATCATCCAATAAGCGTTTGAGTTCCGAATTTTTCTCTAAACTCTTTGGAACAATACCTTTCTCGAATAGAGAATAGTCTTGTAATACCTCTTGATAATAAGCATAATACTCCTCTCGTATTATTAATAATTTACAAATTAAAGTTTCATATTTTACTGCAAAATCTGCAGGGAAATTATTTAATTCTGCCGATAGATTATTGAATAATTGGATAATACGACGAGGATTTCTTGCATACTCTTTAGATGCAATATTGATAGTTGCGTTAGAAAACTCTAGATTATATTTATCGTTTAGTTTTTTTGCAAATTCATACATTTCAGTTGGTTGATGCGGTTTTATTCTTATCGCAACATTAAAAAATTTACGTAAAAACTCCTCTTTTTCCTTTGCGCAATCGTCCGTTACGTTTTTTACTGAACCTAATATGTGTTTCCTCAATGCCTCATCATCCACAGGAATAATAAAGATAATATTATATGGTTCATTACTTAAGAATGTTTTGATGTCTGTTAATAGATTATACGCCTGTTCATTATTACATCTATCCACATTGTCAATTACTATTATTATTTGTTTCTGACGGTCCGTGTTCGGTAAAATAAACTCTAAAACGCGTTTCAATATATCTGGCTTTAGCGTTGCCTCTATCATTTCTTTAAAACATTGCTCGAATTGTTCTGGCGCAAAAATATGAGGTCTTTGGACAGATACTTTAAGTTGGTTGAAAGCACCTGTTAATATTCCGCCCAACACTCCTACAAGAGCTATAATAGAATATATAGAAACTTTAGTATCAATTTCCTGAACGGAAAATTGCACCAAGATAATCGTAATTATTAATGCGGCGATTAGTGAAAATATTTTCAGGGGTGAAATTTTATTCTTGACATCTATATCTTGACTACTATTTTGATAGAACTTATCCATTAGGGACGTTCTTTGATGTCCAAGCCCTCTTTGAACTTCAAACAAAAACATTCTTCTGAAAGAATCATTAACGTATTTCCACGCATCATAAGATATGAATTTGACTTTTGACTTTCTATTCTTTGTCAAATTCTCTCTTACGGTTTCAATAATTGATGATTTTCCTGACCCCCAACTTCCAAAAAGACCGATGGTAAATACACGCCCTTGAGGGGCATTCTGGATTATTTTAGTTATATTTTTGGCATATCCCGCTGTATTTAACAAATCGGTTTGCTCATTTAGGACAATCTCTTTGTCAAGTATAAATTGTCGTCTCATGGTTAGATAAGTTTGAGTAAAATTCTTTATTGCAAATATAGTGAATATTTTAGAACACAGATACTTTTGATTTTATATAAATATTTGATTAATAGCTGATGACACAATTAATAAGGTCTATATAAATCAAATATCCGCAAACTATGTCATATTCTTATTCTTATTAAATGGGAAAAGCACTGCATGCGTAAGCATGAGGGCTGGATATGGATGATTTATTTGCTGACTATCTAAAACTCAAAACCTTTGAACTCTTCCTTAAACTGTTTTGCTTGTTCTGCTCGTTCCGATACGGCTTTATATTGTTCCTGCATATCGAGCACCTTTATAAAATAGGCCAACGATACCTTTTCGGGTAGAGTCTTGCATCGTTTATCGAGTTGGTAGGTTATGCTTATTGGCTCTGTTCTCGATAAGCCTATTGCATTATACTTGATAAGCAGTACGGACATCGCTCGTTTATCCCACTTGGGAACGGCAACACCTTTCACCTTGCAGAAATCGCATATCTCCTTATAAATCCCTGCATTGGTCTTTTTAACAGAGGAATTGATAAAACAGCCTGCCGTCAGTTCATAGCCTTTAGAAATAGGCTTTATAAGCCTTAATTGCAGGCACTCTTTAATGAGGACTGTGGTTGTGTTCCTCGATAAACCGATACTCTTTGCAATTTGGGAATTGCTTCATTGGATGGTATCCGTATTATTAAGGCATATTGCCTTTAATAAGAGCAGGAAGCCTGCAATCTTGGCGGGATAGTTCCGCTTAAAGAAACTGTTGTCGAGGAAGAAATAGTTTTTGTTTGCTGGCTTTATATAGTAGGAATTTCGCTTTATAAATCCTCTGTCTGCATCTTCTTTAATGGTAGTCTGTACGGTCAGGTAACCTGCATCCTTTAAGCGTTTGATAACACGTCGGATTGTTCGTTCATCCAATCCCGTCAGTAAGGATAGCTTTTCTTCTGTTACATGGGAAATGTTCGTCTCGTGATTGGAACAACATTTAATGGTTGCTCACACGTAAATATCGACGGGTTTACTGTTTCCCGTCTGAAAGTTCACGATTGATTTGGGGATTACGGTATAATTCATCGTTGGCAATGGAATTTTGATTGTTCGTAAATATGATTTCTTTTAGATGCAACAATTTTCGGAAACAGGCAATGCCGTAATGGTCTTTGGCCTGCTTGCGATTGTCGAAGCATTTATGGTCTTTGATATGGTAGTACATGGTCTGAAAGACTTATTAGGTTATGTATAAGTAGGTAGTGTATATATAGGACACTTTTGAGCAGTTTGCACAGGACAGTTTTGAGCAATACCTACTATCTCGTTATCCGTATCTTCCATAATTTTTGATTCTGGATTGATAGTATTAAAGGAAATCTTCATTTCACACTCAAAAAATGTGGAAATAGGAAGCAAAGACAAGGACAGCAAATAATGCCGTCCTTATCTTGTCCTATAAACTTATTTTCTATGGAAGCAGTAGAATTTTCCCTATTCTCGGATTTGATATTACAAATATAATAAAAATCTTTAATAAATGCAAGTTTAAGGGCTGGTATTTAGAGTGAATTTTACATGAAAAGCGGGATTTTTTGGGCGGGAATCGAGTATCGGATTAGTGTTATATAAACCTCGCAAACATGGTATTCAACCGTAATATTTAGAGTGAAAACGTTGTATTCATCAGTAATATTAGCATGAAAACATAGTTTCCGAGTGTAATATTAGTAAAAATGCAGTGTATTTGACCGTAACAATTACGGTGAATGACATTGTATCAACCGTTACTTTTACACTCTGCGCAATGTTGAAATTACTAATATTAGTAAATCATATAAATTGATTTTAGTAAAATTAGTATATTTTATTGTATTTTTCTTGCTTGAATAGACATAATTATATACTTTTGACGCCCGAAAGTTCTTTGATAATCATTGCGTTCAACAGCAATATATGGTATCCCGTATCCTGCGCGGGATGAATTAACAAATCAGCAGGTGTTTAATTACTCCAATTAAATCATTTTTCATGAACGGAAAAAATCCCGAATTGACTGTTGAAGCGAAGGTCGCAACCAAGAAAAACGCTGGCAAAGGCCGCACACCTAAATCGCCCGTTTGGAAAGTCCTTGACGATGCACGGAAGAAATTCAATGCACAAATCGTTAAGAGTACGAGTGTCAAACGTGAGTGTATTAAGGCTTGTATCGGCAAGTACTATGCAGACGATTTGCGGTTTTGGCTTGATTTATTGAGCCAAAGCGAAAAATTGCTGCTTGATTCCATGCGTTTTAACAAGGCTTGCGACAACCTCGGTCTTGCCCCTAAAACCGTTGCTCAACATATTCTTTTTGAGAGCGAAAAGACGGCGAAGAGGGTTTTGATTGAGGGAGTGGAAGCCGTCCTCGGAGAGCGGGTGAAGATGTTCACCGAACCGCTTTACGTGGATGAGAAGAAACTCTATGCCAACAGCAGTTCCAATGTGCAGGAGACGCCGAGCGAAGCATCTGCTACGTCTGGTTCGGCGGTAACTGCGGCTTAACATTGCTGGGATTCTGAGACACGTTTAGTCTTGGACGTTCATTGCTTCGTTTCCATGATGGGAACGCAGACGAAACAAAAACATTTAGAGGGGTGGCAATCCACAAGTG
>USSR01000457.1 GCA_900557355.1 uncultured Bacteroides sp. | reverse complement strand
TGTCTTCGTCTCTTTTACGTCGCTGCCGTTAAGGCTGATTGTCATTGCTGTTTTTAGGTTCGTATAGTCATCTTCCAAAGCTTCATATTCAGCATGTACCTGTTCGCATTCTTCTTGTTTGTTTTTTAGAAGTTGCTTTAGTTCAGCATTTTCGCGCCTCAATTCGTCATGTAAAAAGACTAAATGACGCAGTCTCGCTTCAAAGGTACTTAATCGCTTCTTTTCTTCGTCAGTCATTACTATACCAAAATTGTACACAAAAATACAATTAACTTGGAGATTACAAAAACTTTTCAGGGAAAAATGTTGCCTGAGCATCGAAATAACATGAAAACGGCACTTATGCGGACTGAAAAGGGTTTGTTTGGCGGATGCCTAAAACTATTCCTATTTTTACAAGAAACTAATCCCGGCATTGCGATGAACTAATATTTTCTTGCATATTACTATTCATACAACAGCTATAAAAGTTTCATACAACAATTATATTTCTTTATTACAACATTTGTTGTAAGAAACTATAATATATATTGTATGAATAATAAAATGCAAGAAAATATTAGTTCATCGCAATGCCGGGATTAGTTTCTTGTAAGGTAGGTATTAGTTTCTTGCAGCGTAAGGGGTAGCTTTTTGCAATGGTGGAATTATTCGTCTCTATTAGGTGATGGTTTACTGAGTATCTGTCATCCTGAGCTTCATTCCTGTGCACTTGTGAATTAATTCCGGAGTATTCGTACCTTCTCGAAAACTTTCTTTTTATTTTTCATAAATTAATTTATAAAATAATTTGGTTTATAAAATAAACCATCTATCTTTGCATCGGAGTTCGAACCCGAAATGTATGATTATTGTAGAATTTTAATAGATGTACAGTTATGAAAACGATTGGTTTTAAGTGGGTTGCATTGTTTGTTGTAAGCGTATGTGCTGTCTCGGTATCAGCACAGAGTGACTTGACAGTGAAAGTGAAGAACATTCGTTCTGCAAAAGGAAAGGTGATGATTGCTGCTGATAAAGGGCAATATGCAATGGTGGATGCTATGGGTGATACGGTAACACTTGTATTAAAAGAAGTGCCCGAAGGAAAATGTAAATTGTATGTCTATCACGATGAAAACGGTAATTATCAACTGGACCGGGAAGACGGGATACCAGCAGAGAATTGCGCGATTGTAGATTTGGACATGACGGCTGAAGCAAAAACGATTGATGTAGAGTTGAAAGATGTAAAGGCCTTACAGGACAAAGCAAAAAAATAATTTTATATATAAAGAGAAACACTGTTATGGAAGACAAGAAAATGACTGAAAAGGAGAGTTTGGAACTTATCACACAGATGATACAGAATAGTAAGAAAAACCTTCGGTTGGGGAATGTGAATATCCTTTTGCTATGGGGGTATCTTTGTACGATAACTGTGCTTGTGGTTTATGTTCTGATTCTGATAACTGGTAATCCGCTTTGGAATTGGTTATGGCTGGCTATACCGGTTATTGGTTTTCCGGTGATGCACTGGTTGAAGAAAAAGGAAGATAAGCCGGTTTTGACTTACACGGATAAGGTTTTACTTGCTATCTGGAGTAATATCGGGCAATATGGAATTGGTATTTCTATAATAGCTGCTCTCTATTTTGACTCCATGTTATTATTGCTGCCGATTATTCTGCTGCTGTGCTCATTGGGAGTTAATATTACGGGGAGTATCATAAATGATTCATGGATGAGAAATGCTGCTGGTTGTGCATTGGCAATATCCGTGGTTATGATATCGCATATTCTGTTTAATCCGCCTGAATTCAACTTTATGTATCCTGCCTTTGCTGTTTGTTTTGTTATTATGTTGATTATTCCCGGACATCGGTTGAACAGAAGGCACACAAAAGAGTAATTGCATTAAATCAATAAATTATGGAAGATAGAAAAATAACCGAGCAAGAGAGTTTAGAACTCATCTCTCAAATGATACAGAATACACGTCGTAATCTAGATGCGGGTAGCGGAAATATATTTCTGTTGTGGGGATATATTGGAACCATAGCGACTTTAGTTGTGTACGGAGGCTTATGTTTTACGAAAGACCCTCATTGGATGTGGGGCTTTTGGGGAATACCTGTTATTGGAATCCCTTTGGGAATATATTTAGAACATAAATCACAGAAACGGGCTAAAGCCTATTCGGATAAGGTGCTGACTGAAATATGGCGTATACTGGGTGGACTTTGTATGGCTGTGGCAATAGGAGCTACCTGTATGAAACAGTTTGAATTTATCCTGCCGTTAGGAACATTGATTATGTCGTTGGGGAGTATTATTACAGGTGTTATTGTTCGCTACAAGGCTTTTTATCTTTTCTCGTCAATCGGGTTGGCGATAGGCTTGTATATGGTGTTTGTAGCAATGGGAGAAGATGCTCCTACCTATGTTTCTTTACTTTGTTTCGCTGTGGCTGCTGTCTTTGCAATGATTATTCCCGGACACATGCTGAATATTGCCGCAAAGAAAGAAAATTATGTTTCAAATAAATAATTAGGAGGAACTACGATGAACTCACTTCTTGGTTCTCTTCTCATTGGAAACATGGTGTTGCTGGCTTTCTTGCTGGTGAAGGTGCTCGATCTCACAGATTATTAATTTCTAAAGTAGACATGAAATGATGGATGTTGCAAGATTAGATAAACAAAAGAGCCAATTATGGTGGACGGTTACGATACTGATGATAATGTGCATGTATTGGCTTTCCAATGTCGTATTATGGGTTCCTTGGAGTCATAATCCGCAGTTGGGAATACTGTTGATGCTTACGGTGAATCCTCTTTTCTGGGCGGCAGGTATTTATATATGTCTGGCTTCTGAAAATAGAACAGGGAATCTGATGAAAAAAGCCCTTGTGGTGGCATCGCTTGCCGTTGGGATATCGTTGATTTTTGATTACCTGTTTTTTGCAGTATACATGGGGTCGAAGGATGTTTGGCATATCACGACTTTTTATGGTTATGCCTGGTTGGCTGTATTGACATTCGGCGAGGTACTTTTATTAAAGAAAAAGTTGCTTACCAGACAATATGCTGTGACGACAAGGCTGTTGCTGATATTAACCCTGTGTTTATTGTTTCTGCTGTTCTTCCTGTTTTATTATTTAATGTAAGATAAGGAATGAATGTTCGTTTGTATGTATGATTTCGGATAAATAAAATAGTTGGTAATGGATAATAAAAATATGACTGAGAAAGAGAGTTTGGAACTCATCACTCACATGATACAGAACGCAAAGTACAAGATGGCTGAGAACGCCGGAATGCCTTTTCTGATATGGGGATATTTGTGTACGGTGATATCTCTGGTGATTTGGTTTCTCCTGAAAGAAACCGGTAATTACAACTGGCAATGGATGTGGTTCCTGTTGCCCGCGATTTCTTTTCCTGCCACCTTGTGGATAAACCGGAAGAAGCAGAAGATGGCACGAACCTATATCGACCGAATATTAGGGTACGTCTGGACCGTATTTGGGCTGGGTGGTTTTCTGATAACCTGGGTCGCTATCTTCTACTGGAGTTTGCCTGTCTTGTTCATCATACTGCTGATAATGGGAATGGGTACGGCGTTGACCGGTCTTATTGTAAACATGAAGGTAGTGACTATAGGAGGAACTTTGGGAGCTCTGTCGTCATTAGGTTGCCTCTTTATACACGGATTCGACCAGATATTGCTTTTTGCATTGGCTTTTATTTTTATGATGGTTATCCCGGGACATTTTCTGAACTATAAAGTGAAGAAGGGAGGCGGTGCGTGACAAAAAGTCGTTTAGAGAATTTCCTGACCTCTTGGAAGTTCTTTTTGTTACTTGTACTTTTGCAGTTCCTTTTGATGCCGATGGCGACGAAAGGCTTTAAGTTTGAGGCTGCGGGAGATTTGATATTTTATACACTGGGGCATGCCCTTATTATGGATATGTACGCTTATGCTGTTTATTTTCAGATAGTAATGATATTGGCTCTGGTGGCTGTTATTGTCTGTAGAGGTAAGTTCAGCAGATGTTTTATGGCGATTGCAGGGTGTTTCTATCTGCTGTATGCCGTGATACAAAATATGGCTGTGACGGAACAGTACGGTTTCAGCATGGTGACGGTGAATGTGGTGATGATGGGATTTGTGGCATTTATCTGGTTTTGGTCTGCGTGGAAGGGTAATACCGTATTCTCTTTTGATAATATTACCTGGAAAACGGGTTGGACAATTCCTGTTGCTCTATTCTGCCTGTGGTGGCCGATGGATTTACGTACGGCTTTGCCCGACTTCCGGTTGCACTATCTGCTGGATAGCGGCGCTGTGCTGGGCTTCTGCCCGATGACGCCTGTCTTTCTTACTTTGCTGATATTGAGTAAGCGGAGTGTAAGCAGGGTTGTGTTGCGGGTGACGGCAATGGTAGGGGTTATTATAGGATGTTACAATATGGGCAATTTTGCCACTGATACCGGATTTTATCTGGGACTGTATCATCTGCCCCTGTTGGGTATATCCCTATTTGCATTGTTGAGTAGTAAACGAAAGAAAAACGAATGATATGTTTAAAGAACTGAACCCTTTGCTCCACTCTGAGCTGCGTTTAGCGGTGATGTCGTTGCTTATTGGCGTCGAAGAGGCAGACTTTGTCTTTATCCGCCAACAAACAGGGGCAACGGCCGGTAACCTCAGCGTGCAGATTGACAAGCTCAATAAAGCAGGCTATGTGGAGGTGACAAAGACGTTCAAAGGAAAAATGCCTTGTACTCTCTGCAAGATTACGCCGCAGGGGGTGGACGCCTTTGAGGAATATGTGGAGGCACTGAAAACGTATATTATAAAATAATGAAAGCAGACTTTGTGATCAGAGTAGCTGGCTTTCTCTTACTAATTTCTGGATGGCTAAACAAATGATATATCCGGAAAACTTATAGAATAGACAAAAATTAGATTGAAGTTTTCCGATACTATTCTCTTTTTCTTGTAACATTTCGGAGTGACCCGTATCTAAAGGAAAAACTTTAGAATATATGGTGATGAAAAGATTACTTTTGACCCTGATGTTATTGGGAACTTCTCTTTTGATTTTTGCACAGGATTATCGCTTTTCGGTAGTAAAATCGGGAACAGGAAAACAAACGGTTATATTTATACCCGGTTTTGCATGCTCGGGTGATGTCTGGACGGAAACAGTCAGCGTACTGAAAGACAGCTATACCTGCTATGTGCTGACAATGGCGGGCTTTTCGGGCGTTGCACCTGAAGAGTGTCCATCATTCGAAAGATGGAAAATGCAGATTGCAAAGTTTATCAAAGAGGAGCGGATAGAGAAACCTATTCTCGTGGGGCATAGTATGGGAGGTGGTTTGGTACTTGCAATTGCGGCTGAATTCCCGGAGCTTACAGGAAAGATTGTGATTGTAGATGCCTTGCCTTGTCTGATGGCTTTGACAGTTCCTGATTTTAAATCTGCTCCTGATAATGATTGCACAGATCTGATTGACAGGATTACCGCTATGGATGAGGAGCAGTTTGCGCAGATGCAAAGAATGAGTGCGGCAACGCTTACCACTGATTCATTGAGATTTGCTGAAATAGTAAACTGGGGATTGGCATCTGACAGAAAAACGTATGCTAAACTCTTCTGTGATTTCTCGAATACAGATTTAAGGGAATGTATAAAGAATATAGTTGTTCCTTCTCTCGTACTTTTGGAGCCTTATTTCAAACATATAGATACGGTCATTAAGAATCAATATAAGAATTTGTCAGTAGCACAAATCAGATATGCAGATAAAGAA
>USSR01000456.1 GCA_900557355.1 uncultured Bacteroides sp. | reverse complement strand
TGATGTTTATCTGTCAAATGTAGGTTATCTGTTTAGCCCAATGAGATTTCGTGTGAGGGGATATGATTCCCAGTATAGTGACATGTATATCAATGGGGTACAGTTTAATGATGCAGAAACAGGACGTTTCAGCTACGGATTAATAGGAGGATTGAACGATGCTACCCGTAATAAGGAAGGGATCGGTCCTTTTGAATTTAACAACTTTACTTTTGGCGCGATAGGAGGTGCCACCAATATCAATTTACGTGCCAGCCAATATGCGGCCGGCTCAAAACTAACACTGTCAGGTAGTAACCGCAACTACATTTTGCGTGGAATGTATACTTATTCTACAGGTCTGATGAACAATGGTTGGGCATTTACCGGATCATTGGGTTATCGCTGGGGTAATGAGGGAAATATTGAAGGAATCAAATATAATTCTTTTTCTTACTTTCTCGGTGCGGAGAAAGTATTCAACGAACGCCATAGTCTCTCTTTGGCAACTTGGGGAACACCGACAGAGAGAGGACAGCAAATGGCGGCAACCGAAGAAGCTTATTATTTAGCGAACAGTCATTATTATAATCCGAACTGGGGATATCAGAATGGAGAAAAACGAAATGCACGTATTGTACGTCAGTTCGAACCATCGGCTATTGCTTCATGGAATTTCACCATTGATGATAATAAGAAGTTAGTGACAAGTGCCGGATTCAAATATTCCAACTATGGGAAAAGTGCTCTAGGCTGGAATGGTAATGCGGCCGATCCACGCCCGGATTATTATAAAAAGTTGCCTAGCTCAATCTTTGATGTATGGGAATCTGTTCCTACTGCCGATGAATTGCAGCAGTTTAATGAAGTTACAGATAATTGGAAAAATAATAAAGCTTATCGTCAGTTAGATTGGGATGCTCTTTATTTTGCCAATAAACAGGCGAATGCATTAGGTAAAGAGACACTTTATTATGTAGAAGAACGTCATGATGATCAGTTGGCTTTCAACCTTAGTTCGGTATTCAATCATCAATGGAATGAACACAACAGCTACATTGCGGGAGTTGCCGTGAATACAACCAAAGGTATGCATTATAAAAAAATGAAGGATTTGCTGGGCGGACAGCTTTATACTGACGTCGACAAATTTGCAGTGCGCGATCATGGAGCTAGTTCCAGTATGGTGCAAAATGATCTTGATAATCCTAACCGCCGTATTGGTGAAGGTGATAAATTTGGTTATGATTATAACATCTATGTGAATAAGCAGAGTGCATGGGTGCGTTATCAGGGTAACAATGGCGGGTCATTAAACTATTTTGCTTCCGGTAAGATAGGATCTACACAGATGTTCCGCGATGGATTGATGAGAAACGGACGTGCTCCGTTGAAATCACTTGGTAGCAGCGGTACGGCTAAATTCCTTGAAGGAGGTATAAAAGCCGGTTTGAATTGGGCTATCAATGGTAACCATTCTTTCACGTTGAATGCCGGATATGAAGAACGTGCACCGTTGGCCTATAACTCTTTTATTGCTCCACGTATTAAGAATGACTTTGTGAGAGACTTGAAAACAGAGCGCATCATTGGTGGTGATTTGACTTATAACTTCAACACTCCATGGGTGATGGGACGTTTGACTGGTTATTACACTCGCTTCCAGAATCAGGTAGAAATGGATGCTTTTTATAATGATAGCGAAGCACGTTTCACTTATCTTTCTATGAATGGCATTGAAAAGGAACATTGGGGAATAGAAGCAGCGGCTACCTTTAAGTTGACAAGTGAACTTTCATTGACGGCTATCGGTACTTGGAGTGAAGCTAAATACGCCAATAATCCGGATGCTGTATTGACATATGAAAGTGAGAATGAGTCAAACCTCGATCGTGTTTATGCTAAAGGTATGCGTGCTAATGGTACTCCGCTTTCTGCTTATAGCCTTGCTTTGGATTATAACGTAAAAGGTTGGTTCTTCAATTTGACCGGAAACTATTATGATCGTGTATATATCGATTTCTCAAGCTATCGTCGTCTTGGCAGCGTATTGGATAAAAATGGTGCCGGCGTAGATGCTAATGGAAATCCGGTTCTCCATGTACCAGGTCAGGAGAAACTGGATGGTGGATTTATGTTGGATGCTTCCATCGGAAAATACATTCGTTTACGTAATGGAAAGAGCATTAGCCTTAATTTGAGTTTGACTAATATCTTGAACAATACAGATTTGCGTACAGGCGGTTTCGAACAAAACCGTGATGATAATTACAAAGACGGTGACGCACGTGTTTACAAGTTTTCTAAGAACTCTAAGTATTTCTACGCATTCCCGTTCAACGCTTTCTTGAACATTGGTTATAGGTTTTAAGAATGTGTAGTTATCAATCCAAAACAATAAGAAAGGAAGAAACAATTATGAAGAAATTACTAACTATATTATGTACCGGATTGCTGCTATGTGGCGCAGGTCTCACTTCCTGTGAGAACTATGATGATCCGGTGACGGGAAATGCTTATGGCAATAATTCAATCCCGGAAGGACGTACTATTTCAATAGCTGCGCTGAAAGAGAAATACAATGATTTCATCGATACAAGTAAAGATACCTATACCACTATCGAAGGTGAAACGCGCATTGAAGGAGTGATTACCTGCGATGACGAAAGTGGAAACTTATATAAGAAGCTGGTGGTAGCAGATGAGACAGGTGCTATCGTTATCGGTGTTAATGCAACCGGATTGTATGCATTCTGCCCGGTAGGACAGAAAGTGGTAATCGACTGTAAGGGTTTGCAGATAGGTAGCTATCGTAAACAGGCACAGATCGGAACAGTATATAATAATTCTGTAGGCCGTATGCCGGAATATGTATGGAAACAACATGTACGTCTGATTAATGAACCTAAATTATACTATCCAGAACTGACACCGATTGAAATTACTACTCCAGCTAATCTTGCTGCTATAGACTTGAAAGAAGCTCCGGTACTGGTTACTTTCAAAGATATAAAACTTTCCGAAGCAGATGGAACAGCGACTTATGCTCCAGGAGATGAAGGTTCAGTAAAACGTTATTTCACTTATGCTGACGGTACGCAGAGTGGAAGTAATCTATTCCTTTATACCAGTGCTTATGCAAACTTCTCAATGGAAGTAATGCCGCAAGGTAGTGTAAATATTACAGGTATTTTGTTGCGTTACAATAACCAGTGGGAGGTTGTTGTTCGTACTTTAAGCGATATCAAACGAAATAATTAATTCAATTAACACATATAATTATGAAAAAGATTCTAAATGCTTTATTCTTGACACTGCTTGCGGTGTTCACATTTAGTTCATGTAGTGATGTACCGGCTCCTTATGATATATTGGGAGAAGGTGATGTTCCGGGATTGACGGGTGATGGTACGAAAGAAAATCCATATAGCATAGAAGCAGCACAACAGAAACAAGACGGTACAATTGCTTGGGTGCAAGGATATATTGTGGGTACTGTAGAAAATTACGAAGATCCTTCTGGAAGTGCAAAATTTGCAGCACCATTTACAGCTAAAAATAATCTGTTGATAGCTGCTAGTGCAACAGAGACAAATGTAAAGAATTGTGTTTGCGTGCAATTAAGTTCTGGAACAGAGCTGTATTCGAAATTAAACCTTGCAGAAAATGCCACTAATTTGGGACATATTCTTGCTATCCAGGGTTCATTGGAAAAATTCTATGGATTTCCAGGAGTGAAGAGTACAACTGCAGCGACATTAGATGGTAAAGATGTTGGTGGAAGTGGTGAAACAGATCCGGATAATCCTCTCGGACTGGATGATTCTAATCCTGTGAACTCATTCTCTGCTACTTTTGATGATGCAGTAAATAATAACGATTATCTTTTGGCAAATTGGTATAATGTAGCTGTTGCTGGTGGTAGACGTTGGCAAGGAAAAATCTTTAATAATACAGATAAATATATTCAGGCTACTTCTTACAATGCTTCAGGTAGTAATTTTGAATGTTGGTTCGTAACTCCGGCTTTTAAGGTTGATGAAATCGCAGATAAGACTGTCTCTTTCAAGTGTGCGGTTTATAATTATGCAACAGCAGCTGCTAATTCTAATTTGGAAGTTTACTTCTTGAAATTAGTGAATGGTAAGATGGAATCTAGTAAGCTGACAATTGATGGGATGCCTACAACTGATAACACATGGGTGCCATTGGAAGCTAAGTTGGATAGTTATGCAGGACAAACGGGTTTTGTTGGATTCAAATATACTAGTACAAGTAGCACAGAAGCTTTAAGCTATCGTTTAGATGATATTCAAGCAGGAAAAGGCCAAGGTGGTGGAGAAACCCCAGGAGAAGGTACAGAGTTATTAACTAATGGAGGATTTGAAAACTGGGCAGATGGATATCCGACAGGTTGGAAGTCTGCATCTACAGCAAGTAGTGCGACTCTTGAACAGTCTACTGATAAACGGAGTGGTGCTTCGTCCGTTTTGGTAAAGGGTGACCCACAAAGTAATAAGCGCCTAGGCAGTACAGAAATGACATTGAAGGCTGGTACTTATACTTTTAGTGCATATTTAAAAGCTGCAACAGCAGGAAGTACAGCAAGTGCAGCTTTAGGTTATGTACCAATTGGTGATGATGGTGTAATTGGTGGAAATGATTACAAGTATGGTGATTATGCCAATGATTTGACTAATGCTGATTGGGTGGTTAAAAGTTATACATTTACTTTATTAGAGCAGAAAAAGATATGTTTGCTTGTAATGAACTCGAAGAAACCTGGAGGAAATTTATTGGTTGATGATGCTAGTTTAAAAACGACAGATGGTGGAATCGTAGACGGTGGAGGAGTAGATCCGGAACCAGATCCAGAGCTGGATCCATACGAAAGTAATATAGCAATGCCTACTACTTCTGATTCTAAAGTCGATTTCTATTATAATTGTACTGTGAATGAATTTGCTAGTTTAAAGTTGGGAAAAAATGGCGTTGCTGGAACATGGACATCTGACGCTCTAGGGACTGTAAAAACAAAATTATCTTTTTATTCTGTTGCTTGGAGTGGTAAGAATGGTACAAGTCTAACTGTAGAAATTGTAGGTGGAGGTACTTTTGAAGGTGGTGAGGCTTCAAAGACGGTGAGTTTGATTGCGAATACAGGCTTTTCAGGTTCGGGAACTGCTTTTACAATTGTGCCCGTTACTGATACAGACTATCACGAATATACTTTAATTGGCATCACTGCTAATTCTAAGATTAAATTTTCGACAGACAAAGAACGTGGTGCAGTCTTTGGTGTCAAGCTGAAATGATAGTATTAGACTAGTATAACAAAAATATCTCAAAGGAGAAATTGAGTTTTCTCTTTGAGATATTTTTTCTTTTCCTCTTATACAGGAAATAGGGATATGTATCGTAGGTTATCATAAGAATTGAAATATGAAATATTTAGAAAAGTATCTTTTATTGAGTCTGTTGTGCATAAGCTTCTGTGCTTGTGATAAAGATGAAAACAACAACTCCAATAATTTTGCCACCGGTATCGTAGAACTTCCTGCCCTTCGCAATGGTGCAAACGATGTGTTTGTAACTCACTATACGACATTCAATGGACAGAAAGTAACCTCTTTCAGTATGGAATACGATAAGAGTAAGAAACATTCCCGTTGGATTGCATTTCGGTTTGACAATCAAACAAAACAGCAAAATGTGTCACGTAGTGATGAACCTTTTGATGCAGATCCAGCTATTGGTTCACAGTATCAACGTGTACAAGCAGATTTTGGAAAACAAGGTTATGATAGAGGGCATCTTTGTGCTTCTGCC
>USSR01000455.1 GCA_900557355.1 uncultured Bacteroides sp. | reverse complement strand
TCTGTCAAAGAAGTAGCTTGTTCGGCATTGGCTATGATGTATAGAGTCTTTCCGCCTGTTGTGGGCACATTTTTCAGGATGATTTTCTTTCCTTCATCTACATTTTCGGGTGTCCATTCTTCTGTCAATAGATTGGTATAAGCTTTCTCAAGGGTTCCTTCGGCACCAAAAAGATAGACAGACAAGTCGTTTACGGCGCATTCTTCCGGAAAGGCTGTAGCATAAGCAGAAGTTCCTGCTGTAGCAGAAATTTCCACTTCGATTGAATTTGCATCGGGAGAAACAACAGCACCTCCGGTTTCTTCGCCTTCTTCCCAATCTGTGACTTCCAGAGTAGCAACAATGGCACCATCTACTTCGTTCAATGTCACATTGTATTGAACGTTGCGGCGGAGGGGGTCATGCTTGCCGATAAAATCTGCTGTTTTCAGTGTAGGCACAGCGTGCTCTATACCGTCGATGGTTCCCTTCACGTCCAATGCGAGATTGCATTTGGCATTGGGACACTCGTATACATAGAATACAGAGTTGTAAGTATCATTCTCAGGATTTTCGGCAAAAGAGTTCACTGTCATTTCTTGCGTTTCCGATGCCTTCCAATAGCCCATGCTTTCGTCGGTATAGAAATGCGATGCAGACATGGCTCCTGACAACCGGGCTTCGGTCAACTTGAAGTCTGTCACTTCATTCACAATGTTGATGCGTGCCACCAGGCGGCGCATTGCGAAGGAAATTGATGGATTCTGGGTAACGTTGGTCACCTTTGCCGTCTGTACCCCGCGCATTTGAAGGCAGTTTTCCTTAGCATTGTCATAAACGGTAGTTCGGCTCTTGAAGTCTTCGTAATCTTGCAATCCTTGCAAGTTATTCTTTTCGTTGGCAATGGCTTCTACGATGTAGCTTCCTTTGCCGGGGAAAGTGATGGTACCTCCTTCAATTTGGGTTTCCTGAGTGCTTACATACGCTTCTGTTTCTTCATTGAATACGTAGAGTGTCACTTGACCCAAGAAAAGGTCGTTTACGGCACGAGTATTTGTTCCTATATCAAAAGTCACCGCAACGCGGATTTCCTCGCTGTTGCCCGTCTCGATGTTCTCCTTATCGGAACAACCGGAGAAGCCGAGAGCTAAAAGGGCGGAGAGGAAGAATATTTGTTTCTTCATAATGATTGCTTGTTTAATGATTAATCAATTTTTATGCAACGGACTAACTGAGCGTTGTCTTTAGGATAAGCAGCTATTTGGAACCAAGGTCCATAGTTGCCAGTCTGGTCATCGTCTCTTCTAGTTGTTCTAAATGTCATGACCCATGCAGTTCCACTTACCGAAGCACTTTCAGAAGTCCAATAATAAGCAGTATTATCCCAGTCAAATGTTACAGGTGCAGGGTTTGTGGGGTTACTATGGCTACCATAATAAGCTCCTAATCTTGAACCACCAGTATAAAATACCCTTGTTACAACATGACTATCCGACCAATCAACTGAAGAAGGATCCGTACATGTATTGGGTACAATCAAACTGTTTATCGTAAGATGTTCGTTCCATGCTGAACCTACTGTAAAAGTAGGATTATCATCAGAATAAGCCCATCTTATTGCGTATTTCGTACCATCTTCCAGTGTTTTCAGTTCCACCAGACTTGTGAATGATTTTGTCTGATTTTCTTTTTTGGGCATGATATACAGATATTCTGCTGTTGTGGGTAATCGATATCCTTCCGGACAGGGCCAAGGACGGGGATTATTATAAGATGCGTTTCCGTCATTATTATAAAGCTTAGAAGTACGGTCAGTCCATGTTTCTGTAGTTGTCCCATCCGATACATAATCGTTCCCATCTCCGTTTATCAAGAACAGATGTTGATTGGCTGTTTTTGCGGCAACCTTTTTTGTGGGAAGAGCAGATGTTACTTTAACCCAAGAGATTCCACCGGTATTTGAATAAGGAAGATTATAGTTTGTGGGGAAAGGGAAACCCGCATTTCGTCCCCATTGATAGTAAGAACCTATTCCGTTAGCCCAATCGCTTTCCGGATAGTCGCTTGAGGAATATTCATACTTCAATGTCCACCATTGTTGGCTCGAGCCATATTGTTTTTGCAAGTAATTGATTGAATTCTTTTCCGCCCACTTCAGCAGCGGATTCTTACTATGATCCACCACTTCTTCCTTTCCTGCTTGCGTAAACGTAATTTGCACAAATTTATCCGTATCGTCTTTTTCTAACTTATTTACGGCTTTTATTGTTACGCTTTTGGCAGCATCCGTTTCATTAGCGGGAACAGTCAGTGTCCAGTAAGACTTTTCCCATAGGTATTCCGTTCTGGTGGAAGCAGGTTCCGCAATCGTCCAGCCATCAGGCAATTCGCCCCATGAAGTCACAGCTTCGATGTTGGCACTCCCTACATAGATTTTATAAATCTTGGCATCGTCAGCTGCCAATTCCACAGTTGCAGTCTTACTATCATCCTATACAACAGTGGCAGTCGGCTCATCTGAGAGTTGCCCGCTAATTTCTTCTGTAGCTGTCATCTTCAATTCTTCACCTGCCAACAAATTTCCCGATGCCTCACCTGTGCTCCAGTCGCTAACGGTGATGGTTGCTTCTGCAGAATAGAATCCATCAATACGGGCAATCTGCACAGTATAGCGGTGGTTGCGCTCGATGGGAATGCCATCTGCATAGGTTTCATTCGTGAAAGGCACAGCGAAAGTAACCTCTTTCGTCACTTCACCTGCCTGCACGCTACCGCTGACTTCCACTTCCGTCACCACGCCTCCGGGCGTTTCATAAGGGTAAAGGAGCGAAGTGTAGGCGGTATTCCCATCTGCATCAGTGCTACCTTCGCCTGCCGTTCCGGTAAGTTCCACAACGTCTTCACCGGTATACGGTGCATCGTTAGGGAAAAGATAGGAATTGGCACGACTTTTCATCTTAATATCTTTGACGGTGAATGTCAGCTCTGCTTGTGGCGCAACCACAAGGTCAATGCGGGCAGACACACGCTTCAGTTGCACGGTTTTCTGTATTGTAACATTGTTTGCCCCCTCGATCCACTCCGCCAGTTCGGCCTCCGCCGTCATGGTCAAGGGAGTAGCGGGATTTTCCTTCATCTCATTCATCAGCAGAGCTTTGAAGTCAGTTTCAGAAATACCGGTGCCTACATTGCCAAGTGCGGTTACACTTCCACCGTTGGCCACAAAATACACCTTCTTGGGACCACGCTTCGCAATGCCGGTCAAGGCTACGGTATGAGCAGGATCGTTCTCATTCCAAGTCAGATTGTTATAAACTTTTTCCAATTGATAACCGCGCCCTTCATCATTATCGAAGAGATAAGCACTAAGGCTTTCTACATTAGATTCTCCGTCGGA
The DNA here is from genome assembly GCA_900557355.1 of uncultured Bacteroides sp. Classification (GTDB taxonomy): domain Bacteria; phylum Bacteroidota; class Bacteroidia; order Bacteroidales; family Bacteroidaceae; genus Bacteroides. The sequence continues at coordinate 2,440 of USSR01000455.1, read as the reverse complement.
AGCTATCTGCGTGCGCGTAGTTACACCGACGTCGGTGGTTTGTAAATTGACGGACAATGTGTTTCCGTCCGTTCGGAGTCCCGTCAAGACATCCGTTTCGTTGGAGCAAGCCGTTGCCAGGCAGACGGTCAATGCTCCAATCAGCATTCTGGAAATCTGTTTTTTTCTCATCATGTCGATTAGTTGTTTAAATAGTTGAATTTGTTACTCCCAAGGGACTACCTCAAAACTGGAACTGTACCCCTCTTCTACATTCACTGTGATTACTTCCACTGCTGACGGAACATAGCTTTCAGATTCTTCTTTTTCCATAAATAAACTGAATTTGTAAGCCTTCCCAGTTCCTTTCGGGCTTGTGATTTGTTTAAACAACGAAGCGTGGAACTGCTGTGCCGTCTTCAGACTAAGAATGAACCGGAGTTCTTTCTTCATACAGTAAACGGTCAGCAGCCCCACGCTTTTCAGCATGAGAATCAGCAGTGCCATTTCTATATGTGTTCGTTTTGAAAATTTCCTAGGTTTTCTTTAAACAAGAATAGAGCACAACGCTTCGATAAATATGGTTTTTAATCTTATTTTTTCTATTTTCCTCCTTTTTTATTTCGGTCTTCTTGCAGTTCCGGGGTGAGACCAACACTTTTTTGTTGACGTATAGATACAAAGAAGCGTGGAACTGCGTGTCATTTAACTATAAAGAAGGCCCTAGGAAGCCCGAACACAGCTTAAACGAACAGCAGACCCACGCCTTATAGACGTGAGAAATCCACTGTGCCATCATTTCGCTGTATTCATTTAGAAAATTTCCTAGGTTTTCTTTATAATACCGAAGACACAACGCTTCCATCAATTATATTAGTTGCAAACGCTATCGCAGTTTATTGTGAGACAAAATTACGAAATTATTTTGAATTATATCAGAGCCTGTTTAAATTTTGCATAAAAAGTTTTTTATTCAGCTTCTTTTGAGCTTCTTTTCGAATGGGTACGGACGACAAGGACAAATCGGATTCATAAAAAGCAGAATAATGAGACCAAGACCGTAGTTGGGTAGTATCTAAACCGTACCAGCTCCGTACCAAATCCAGTTAAAAGTACCTCTATCCGAAGAAGCTACGGAGCAAATAGGGATTTGGTCCCTTTTGGGTAAGGCTCTGGTAAACACCTTTCATAGCAGATTATAATAAATAAAAACATCAACCTGTTTGTTTCCTGTAATTTAGGAAACTCATGTTTGTGCAAAAGTACAAATCATTCATTTATCAAAATAGCCCTGTATTAAATTTACAAATTCACTTTTTTGCAGTAAATTTGCAAAAAAGCAGATTCGATTACCCCTACTGACTACTATCCATTCTACATCCAGACATACGTGGAACGTGATGTACGCTTGATGCGGAATATTGGAGACTTAAGTAAATTCATTCGTTTTTTGAAACTGTGTGCAGGACGTATTGGACAACTCCTCAATGTTTCGTCGTTGGCCAATGAATGTGGAGTATCCGTAACCACAGCAACCTCATGGATTTCTATTTTGGAGGCAAGTTACATCCGCTATTTATTAAAACCTGATTATAACAACTATGCCAAGCGGTTGGTAAAAGCCCCAAAGCTCTATTTCTATGATACAGGATTAGCATGTTCACTGCTTGACATAAGAAACACAGACCAAACAGCTACTCATTTCCTTTGTGGAGGTTTATTTGAGAACCTTGTTATTAATGAATTTATCAAAAAAGCGTATAACAAAGGAGAAGAGCCCAATCTTTCATTTTGGAGAGATAGTATAGGCAATGAGGTTGACTTATTACGCACAGTAGAAGGCAACCAATATGCATACGAAATTAAATCAGGAGCCACATACTCTTCTGACTTTTTCAAAGGTATCTCTAAATGGGCAAAGCTATCGGGTGCAACGCCTGAACAATGTTTTGCCATTTACAATGGTGATAAAAATATGAGAACTTCGCAAGGGGAAGTTATTGCTTGAAAAATATATAATTGCCTATGAAACTAATCCAGTAAATTATTTTAATATTTGCTATGGCATTTTTTCAAGTTCTTCCTTGCATATTAATTACTGAAGATTAGAGTGATATATACTTTTTTTTATATTTTTGCAAGAAAAGATATTGGGAAGTAAATAAGAGTGAACCTGTACCAGATTTTTTATTCTCTGCTAAAGGACAAATGTATGGCTATCTATACCAATTGCCATTTCTTTTTATCGTATTACCCATAATATGCTTTACCCAGCTTCACGTCCTGTACTTTTGTTCATATACCTTGTTTTTTTATGTCCGTAACGATGGATTTATAACTTCCCACTGCAAAGGAACGATTAACAATTAGTTTATAAACAGACATCTAAGAGACAACGAGCAACAAATCAGTAACTTAACATTAAAATCGTTACTATTTTATTTCGCTCAATTTTCAGTAA
>USSR01000454.1 GCA_900557355.1 uncultured Bacteroides sp. | reverse complement strand
CATACCTCAGGGTGTGAAAGGAACAGTTGTTTCACCTTTCGGACGTATTAATCCTCATCATTTCATGGAGCGAATAGAAAACGAAGGCATTGAAACACTGGCAAATGAGTTTTTTATGTGGAATAATGAAGAACGTGATGCTCAGTTCTATCGAAATATTGCCTTGAGTGCCTTGTGGGAAGATTGTTATTTCATGCCTTCCGCCCGCAGTGATGCAGATGAGGAAATCAATGCCTTTATTATCAAGAATCTTGAGAAAGCTGTCGAAATGGATGATTCCCTTCCTTTTCCGAAAGAAGATTACCTGTTGCTTTGCCGTTTAGCGGAGCAAGAACCGGTAGATGTTTCTTTCTTGCCGGACTATGTGCATGAATTTCCGATAGGTTACCGTAAAGGAAAAGTAACGTATAAACTGGGGAATCTCAGTTTTGATCTTCCGGGCCATTACCTCTATTTTGAAGAAGAAGATTCTCGTGGTTATTATGATGGAGTAGAGGAAAACTGGCATGTGGTGCGTACACTGGCTTATTCCATCCCTGAGGATAAGGTGAACTATCTGGAAGATAATGAGAATGTACTGGTTGAGGAGAAATTCTTCAATAACGGTAAATGCAGGCTTTACGACCTGGGTGGCGAAGAGGATGGAAGTGACAGTGAATATGTGTGCCAATGCCAGATTATCACCGAACATCAATTTACCCTTTTTACAATCTCGTGTGAAGGAAAAGGAGAAACTATGGCTTTCTCTACAGACTTTGTCGAACATCTGACTGCAAGCAAGGAAGATAAGTATGACAAACTGCTTGAACAGATAGAGCAATGGCATACGGACGATGAGGAGCAGAAGATAGTGGATGCCATTCTGGCAATTCCCGAAGAAGAGTGGAATGCAGAGTTAATAGGTCTTCTGGCACGCGCTTATAATAATCAGGAAGAGTATCTCAAGGCCATTGATTACCTTCTTACTGTAGAAGAAGAAGATAAAGACGCACTTTGGTTCTATCGTCTGGGATATGCTTATTATTATATGAATCAGTTGGAAAAGGCACAGAAAGCTTTTGAACATTCTTTGGAGTTGGATCCGGATGATGATGATGTGAAGGAATTCATAGATTTGTGTAAAAGCGGAGAATCGCCCTACAATCCTGAAATGTATGAGGCCGAAGAGATGGATGCTCTTGAAGCTCATATCGACAAGTATTTCGGTAAATCAAAGAATGTCTTCCATGAAATAGCCTCACCCGATATTCATGTGGATATTTATATTATAGAGCCCACGCGCAAGAGGAATTACTATACATTGATTACCGGCGGTATGGGTGCTCACCAGATGAATGTGCCCCAAGAACTGGCGGAATATAAATTGGAGCGTGCGGAGCTGGTGATATACCTTCCTGCCGATTGGGATGTCTATGATCATTCGGAAAAGAATTACTGGCCATTGCGTTGGTTGAAGATACTTGCTCGCTTGCCGATAGGAGAAGACTCCTGGCTGGGCTGGGGGCATACAGTGCCGAATGGTGAACCCTTTGCCGAAAATACCCGCTTCTCAGGTATAATGCTGATTAATCCTGAAAATGTGAAGAAAGGTGCGGATGTTTGCCAGTTACCCAATGGTGAGGAGGTGAACTTTTATCAGGTAATTCCGCTGTATGAAGAGGAAATGAATTTTAAAGTTACCCATAATGCGGAAACGCTGTTAGGGAGAATGGATAAAGTAAGCCCAGTAGTAGATATTCATCGCGCGAGTGTTTGCGAGTAAGTTATGAGCTACGAGCTACAAGCTACGAGTGGCTGCGCTGTCACGCCGAAAGGTACTTGTAGCTCGTAACTTGTAGCTTCTCTCAATTTTCGGAAACGAAAGTAGTGACAGAGCGTGCAGGAATAATTGCCAATTGTTTCTTGTTTAGTTTCTTGATGGGTAGTAAGTCTTCACCCGGTATATCGGAGGTACGATAGCCTTGCCATGATTTGACTTTCGGATCATTCACACGGAACGTACACTCTTGCTCCTGATCAGCATAGTTGATAACTACCATCACCCATTGTCCGTTCGTGTTTCTATAGGCGGAGCACATAAGACCTTTCTGGTCGGTATCTCCTTCAGGAATAATCTGTCCGGACTTATCAGTTGCCGTAATAGTCATACGTAAAGCGCCTGGTCGTATGAAGCGGCTGTAGTTTCCTAATATCCACATCAATTTAGAGTCTTCTACTCTTCCATCCTGCAAATCCGGATTCGTGTATTCACGTATCAATCCATCTTTGTAGTCACCGCCTATGGCTCGCCACCATTGCCAACTACGCGCCCCTGCATAAACAATATCGTGGTGAATGATACGTGCTACATAAAGCGCTGTTTTCATGGTACGGTCAAATCCTCCTCCACCACCAATTTCTTCGTCATTTCCCATGATGCAGGTTTCCGTTTGCCAGAAGTCAACCTTGTATTTATCTAATGTATCACGCAATTGGCGACGGTAATCTCTCAGGCTATTGAGCGGTGTATTTGTCCAGTAACTATGTCCTGCGATGAGGCGCGATACGTTCGGGGTATTTCCCAGATAAGTATCTACACTGTCTGGTGAGAAGAAAGACTGTATTTCGTATCCGCGCTCGTGATTAGTCATGTGGGTAGAGAACATACAACGGTAATCCGATGATTCACAGATGGTGATTTCTGTGTCAATCCCTTCCTTTACGAATTCTCTACTGATGAGGCGTACGGCACGTGCTATCTCTTTTTTGGTGGCTGGGGTACCTTCCTGTTTCGGACCTATCCAGTTCCAGTGACCATCCGGTTCATTGAAAGGCGAAAGGTAATCGAACTTGATGCCATCCTTCTCCTCCACTCCTTTTATCACATTTGCCAGGAAGCGGGCGAAGTCTTCATAATGTTCATCTTTCAAGTTAAGTGTACCGTCGCGTCCGGTATTGGTAGCAAGTCCGTTTTGGGTGAAGTAGACAGGAGGAGAGTTAAGAAATGCCAGGAATTTATTGACTCCCCGTTCTTTTGCCAACCGCAGGAAATTGCGCTGGCCTTGCTGCTTGTCCCAGTTATAACTTCCGTCCGGCTGTAAGAAACATTCGGTGCGCATCCAGGGAGAACCTATCTGGCTGTCTTCTCCTTGTTCCGTACTTCCCGCACCTACATTGAAGCGCCACAAGGAAAGCCCGATTCCTTTGGGCTTTCCGTTAGCATCATTTTCTGTACTGAATAACCAGTCTGCTACTTGATTTTGCTTCTCTTGAGGCCATTTGCCAATGATGTGCATGCTCCAAGCATCCGAAGCACTGAAATGCTCCATGACTTGCAGTGGCTGTTCCTGAATAATCTGATAGTTTATATTAGCTTGTGGCGAACACGAAGTAGTTATTGCTAAAGCGAGTAATAATACTTTGTATCTCATCATTTTCTGTTTTATATATTAGAGGTTATTCAACATTCAAAAGAACTTCTGTTCCTTGCAGGAGCGGTGAAGTGAACTTTACACGAACCTGTCCTTGTTCACCGGTGGTCTGTATATAGGCAAGCAAACGGCCGTGATAGGCACGATGATGATTATCTGTATAATCGCTCATATCGCTGTTATTGGAACCTTCGAGCCCTAACAGGCGTACCGGACCTTCGATAGTGCAAGTGATATCATTGTCTCCAAGTTTCACGATTGTACCATTTTCGTCAACGATTTCTACAATGAGATGTGCCGTGGCACGGTCGCAGGAAAGAGTAGTGCGGTCTGCACTGACCCGAAGGGCATAAGGACGACCGGAAGATTGAATCGAATAACTTGAAGCAATATTTCCGTTGGTATCGCAGCCTTCAGCTTTCAGTTCGCCTACCTGATAGGGAATATCCCAGTAAATGATACCACTCTTTTCATCATAAGGCTTCATGTCGCCTATTACTTTCCCATTGAGCAACAGACGTGCTTGCGGTGCATTTGTATAGCAAACTACGCGTATTTCTTGACCGGAATCATAGTTCCAGATATCCCATGCATCGGGTGATAGGAAAGTGCGTTTGGAGTTCTTGAATCTGGCTTGTATGGGATAAGTGCCGATATAAGTAATCGGTTTCTCACTCCACAGTGAAGCACGGAAATGTCCGCGAGGCTTGGGGAAGCTACCAAAATCGAGCAATCCGGTGTAGAGCCCTCGGGAAGGCCATGCTCCCGACTCACCAAGATAGTCTGTACCTGTCCAAATAAACTGTCCGAAGATGAACTCTTTATTCTTAACCGCATACCAGGCATCAAGTCCTGAGCCATTTTCACTACCGTAAATGATGCGTTTAGGATAAGTGGCATGGTCTTCATCATAACGGTTTTCTGTATAGTTATATCCCACTACATCAACAGCATCAGGATATTCTGTTTCATTGGACATCACGACACCTGCCAGAGCTCCTGTTACAGGACGAGAAGTATCGACAGCACGTACGCGGGCTGCCAGGCGTTTGGCTATCACTCCGATACGCATGGCGTCGGGTGCATCGGGCTTATAGCCACCAAACATAGGTTGGTTGATTTGTGCTCCATCAAGAATAGGATGGGAATAGGGATCATTCGGGTAATCTACTTCATTGCCGATGCTCCATAGGAATATGGACGGATGGTTACGGTCACGACGTACCATATCGGTAACATCCTGTTCAATCCATTCTTCAAAGAAGTCAAAAGAGCCATCAAAGCCCGGTTCACCTTTATTCCATCCTTTGATCCATTTACGTTTTGGGAATTCCCATTCATCGGAAGCTTCATCCATGACAAGCAGACCTAATTGGTCGCACAAATCGTATACAATAGGAGCTTGGGGGTTATGGCTCATACGGATGGCATTCACTCCTATCTCCTTGAGATTATTCAAACGGCGTTCCCATACTTCCGGTGGCACTACGGCACCCAGTACGCCGGCATCGTGATGCAGACATACTCCTTTCACTTTCATCCAGTTACCGTTCAGTGCAAAGCCCTTATCAGGATCAAAGTCCAGTGTGCGAAGTCCTACATTGGTTTCACAACCGTCAATGCGCTTTCCATTACTGAGCAATTCAGCTTTCAGTGTATAGAGGTAGGGATCATTCAGGTTCCAGCGGTGAGGCTTAGTTACTTTCAGTGTGAGGGTTTCTTTGGTGACACCTTCTTTCCCGTCGGAAACGCGAGTACGGCATTGTGCTACTTGCTTGCCCGCAGCATCGTATAGTGTAGCAGAGAACTCAAGTTTCTCATGGGTAGCTATATGTTTTTGTACTTCCATATCAACGGCTATGGTGGCCTGTCGGTCAGTCAGAGAAGTAGCATACCAGCCTGTGCCCCATTGTGCAAGATGTATTTGGGGGGCAGCAATAAGCCATACGTCACGATATATACCCGATCCTGTATACCAACGGGAATCAGCATAACGGCTATGGTCTACACGTACGCTCAATACATTGTCACCTTCTTTCAAATATGGGGTCATATCGTAAAGGAACGAGATGTAACCATTGGGACGTTTACCAAGCAGGTGACCGTTCAGATAAACTTCACTACGGTTGTATACTCCTTCGAAGTAGATGTAATGGCGTGCGGCATTGTCGGTGATGTTGAAATGCTTGCGATACCAGCCTATTCCACCCGGTAGGTAGCCTGTACAGCTGGCCAGTGAGGGTGACAATTGTCCTTCAATGGACCAGTCGTGCGGCAGCCTGAGTTTACGCCACTCGCTGTCGTTAAAAGCAGGGTTTACGATGGTTGAATCATCTGTCAATCGGAAAAGCCATCCGTCGTTGAACTTTGTGGCTTCTCCGAATGATACTTGTGCTTGCCCCGGATAGGCTGCAAGCC
>USSR01000453.1 GCA_900557355.1 uncultured Bacteroides sp. | reverse complement strand
GGCTTCATCGGAAGATATACGGTTGGAGGGAAAGATCAGGCTATAAGAATGAAAAAGCCATCCCTTAACATACCGACTATAAAAATTAGCGAGTTATGCCACAATAACGTGGCAAACCCGCTAATTACATATTTGCAAGCATAAATGAAAAGTACAGGGTCACTTTACAATAAACTCATATCTTCCTGCCGCCAGTTCCACCACCCGTACATTCTCGGCCTTGTCAGGTAAAGTGAGTGTAGCTGTACTGTTAGCGGGCACTGTAACTTCATAATGCACACATTTCCCTTTCCATTCCCAGCGAGAAACAATTTCACCGTAAGGCGACCGATGACGAGCTTCAAACCGTTTCAATTCCTTTATGAAATGGGGACGGAGCAGAAGGTTTTGAAAACCAGGTTGCGCGGGATCAGGGAAAATACCTCCCAGCCCCTTGTAGAACCAAGCACCTATTTCACCGAACATCATATGATTGTCCGAGATGTCACGAGTAGCCTGCAAATCCCAGTTCTCGAGCAGCGTAGTGGCACCGTTCACCATCCACCAACCCCATGAAGGATAAGTGTCCTGTACAGCCACCTTATAAGCTGTTTCAGCATAACCATTTTCGCTGAGTGCATTCAGAATAGCTTTAGCTCCTAATACACCCACATCCAAGTGAAAACCGTCCTCCTCTACCTTATGTGCCAAGTTAGCTGCCACTTTTCCTATCAACTCTTCGGGCACAATCTTCCATTGCAAGGGAACACTCAATTCGGTTTGTGAACCTTCGGCATAAATGCCTGTTTCTCGATTCAGGAACTTATCATTGACAGCTTGCTTTATCTCCTCCGACAAGGCATTATAATATTCGTAATCGGCCTGTTTGCCGAAGAGTTTGGCAGCAGCGGCCAAAATCTTGGTATCTACATAAAAGTAGACCGAGGAAGTCAGCTCTTTATTGGATTTTGACTTCACCGGCACCCAGTCTCCGCGCCCCCACGTAGTGAGATGATTGTTAGAGATACGCTCCACATAATCCACATAACGTTTGATGCTCTCGTAACAATCGCTCAAGGGCTTGCTATCACCGTAGAAGAGGTAGATATTCCAAGGGATGATGGCAATAGTACTAGTCCAGTCCAGCCCGTTGTCTGTACCATATCCCCATCCACCAGTTGGAATAATATCGGGCAGCACTCCGTTGGGCTGCTGTTCGTCACGATGGTCGGCCAACCATTTTTCGTAAACGGTAATTCCATCAAAGTTATAAAATGCTGCCTCAATGGCAAAATGACCGTCACCAGTCCAACCGTTCTTCTCGCGCTGAGGGCAATCGGTGGGGTAGCCCATCAGATTGGAAAGGTAAGAGTGATTGGCAGCATGGAGCAGCTTGCCTATCAGTGGACTCGAAGATTCCAAGCTACCTACTGCCGGCACATCACTGTGCATGAAGTAAGCAATCAAGCTGTTTTGGTCAAGCTCAATAGGCTTATCTGCCACTACCTCCACATAACGAAATCCCTTGTAATTAAATCGGGGCATGAACTCATCCTCTTCTCCACTCAGAATGAGAATGTCCGTCTGAAAAGGGTCTTTCTCCTTATCGCCTCGAAAGTAGACATCAATGTTCGAGAGATCGAGGCGGCCATTTGGATGTAAGCGTTCGCCATGTTTGATTCTGACCTCCGTTCCCCGTTCACCCGAAACATGAATACAAGTCACACCGGACATATTTTGCCCGAAATCATAGATGTATGTTTTCTCGTCCACTTTGCGGAAAGAGACGGCGGGGAAAATCTTTACATTACGGATGGGATGTACTTGCTGGGCAGTGACATTGGAAGAAGGTACACTCCGATAGGCTACTCCGCGCCACTTGGAATCATCGAATTCCGGAGTGCTCCATCCTTTCTGCTCCAGACGTGCATCGTAGTGCTCGCCAGTATAGATACTATTAAAAGTGATTGCACCCGACGCTGTCCGCCAACTGAGATCGGTGGGAATAGTCTCCACGCTTCCATCGGTGTAGGTAATGCGCAAGTCCAGACAGAAAGTGGGACGGTTGCGCCAAGGGGCACGGTCGAAGTCCCACACTGCTTTGGATTGATGGTTATACCAGCCGTTACCCAAAAGTACGCCAATAGCGTTGTCACCATTCTGTAATTGTGAAGTCACATCATAAGCCACATACAAGTTGCGGCGATCAAAGCGGGTATAGAGAGGGGCAAGGCAGTGGTCTCCTATCTTCTCGCCATTGATGTAAAGCTCATATAGTCCAGCAGCGGCAATATAAGCACGCGCTGACTTTACCTTTTTGCCGGTCTTGAACTCTTTTCGGAAGTAAGGGGCAGGCCCATAATGAATATCCTTGCCATCGCCAATCCAAGCACCTTGCCAATGTTGCATCCCCATCATGCCCGTTTCAAAGTAAGAGACAGGAGAAGCAGTCTCCTTATATTCCATGTCGCTGCAGATTACTTTCCAATAATATCTAGTGAAAGGCTGCAGTTTTTTGCCCGCATAGGCCACAAGCTGATTACGGGAATCGTTCTTTCCACTATCCCACATCCTGCCACAGCCATTGACCACATTCAACGAGTCTTCGTCTACCACAATCCGCCAGGAAGTCTGCACAGCTCCCTGCCTACCATCTTCCATCCGCCAAGAAAGGCGTGGAACGGGATTATCCAAACCTATAGGTCTGTCAAGATGTTCGCTCCTCAGATCAACCAAACGAACCGGAGTCTGCCCTTGTACAGTAATGCAAGCAAAGAATGTGAATAGAAGCAGTATATTTCTTTTCATAACTCCATTGTTTATCTATTCCGTAGTAATCACCAGTTCCTTGCCCTCCCTCAGTTGGTCATGGGTGATAAAGTAACCGTCAATCTTTTTACCGTCATAAGTAATGTCAATAATCTTCTTGCCGCTTCCTTTCTTCACAATCGTAAAGGGACGACCATTCAGATTGAACGTCACTTTATCGAACAAGGGAACAGTAACAATATATTCAGGATCGGCAGGCGAATAAGTGTAAAGTCCAATAGCATTGAGCACATACCACGAAGACATCTCGCCGGCATCATCCATCCCTGCATAAGCCAGCTTGTCGGCACCCATGTCATAGTAGTGGTTCATCAGGCTGTCGAGAATGCATTGGGCTTTCTCTTGTTTGTCTATGAAATAATAGGTGTAAGGAATGCTGTGTCCCGGCTGGTTTCCGTGGCAATAGTTTCCGATGAATCCGGTCAGGTTGTGGGCCTCGTAACCTCTCCACGGTTCGCTGAATAAGGAATCCAGTTTAGCCTCCACCGCCTCTTTACTGGGATAGAGCTTAATCATGCCTTCGGGGTCGTGGGGGGCGAAGAAGAGGGCGTTCCATGCATTGGCCTCACGGTACATGTACTGGTAATAGGGATAATACGGATCGAAATCCTGAATCCAGCTACCATCGTCAATCTTACCTCTCCAAAAGCCGGTAGAGGGGTCGAATAGCGTCTTGTAGTTGTTGGAGCGTTCCATCATCAGTTTGTAGTTGGCTTCATCTCCCAGCTCCTTGGCTACCAAGGCTACGGCATAGTCATCGTAAGCATATTCCTGGGTCTTGGTCACAGCCCCTTTGTATTCGTCCCATGTGGGTACATTCACTGTGTCTTTTTCAGCAATCCAACCTCGCTCCATATACTCATCCAAATAGCGACGTCCTCCTTTACCGGGCACCGTAGCATTTTTCAGAATCAACTTATAAGCACGCTCCAGATCGAAATCATGCAAACCACGCAACCAAGAACCAGAAATAAAAGTGGAAGCGTGATCACCATGGAAGAAGGTGGGCATGTAGCCGTCACGCTTCTCACCTTTGTCAATAATAGACCTAATGATGTCAGTAGTCACATCGGGAGAAATCATACCTATGAGTACCAGTTTGTTGCGATAATCGTCCCAAAAAGAAGGGTCAGTGTAATAGTGGAAGCCGTTATTCACTACTTCGCCACGGACATCAGTATATTCATGATTCACATCGCTACGCAAAGCCGGCCATTTAAAAGCATGGAAGAAAGTAGAATAAAACAATCTCTTTTCACGTTCCGTGCCACCTGCAACTTGAATCTTGGAGAGGAGTGCTTCCCAAGCCGCATCGGCTTCTTCTGCCACTTGTGCAAAACTTTTGTTCAACATTTCGGCCTTCAAATTCATTTGAGCATTCTCTATACTCACAAACGAGAAACCAGCCTTCACTTCCAAAGGTTCAACACCTTTGCTGTCGATAAAACGCAGCACAGCCACCTCATGTTTGTCGTCTTTTACCATTTCCACTTGGCCTATTTTATAGTTGGTCTTAGCGTAAAAGTAGATTTTACCATCGCCATCTTGATAACCCGTGAACGTATTATCGTCAACCTTCTCAATCTTCCAATCACGGACATCATTATTAGAACGGCGGATGTCTACCAATAATGACTTATCGTCGCCCTTGCCGAAAGTATATTTATGGTAGGCACAACGCAAGGTACTGGTCAACTCGGCGTTCACTTTATAGCGTTCCAGATAAACTTGGTAATACCCCGGATGCGCAGATTCCTTCTCGTGACTAAACCCGGAGCAATAATTACCCGGAGCGATAGTTCCCACCACTGGCAACATGGGGACATGCAACAAGTTCCAATGCCCTTTAGCAGTATGTGAAAAACCATAAATCACAGTGTCCTCATATTGATAGCCCGCACCGCTACGAAACTGTGTAACGGGGCTGAGCTGCACCATTGCGTTGGGCAAGGTAGCACCCGGATAAGTTTCCGCACCCCATGTACGTGACTTTATTTTGCGCGTATACCCTAAGTCCTCAGGCTCCCACAAAGTAGCCGTACCCAAGAAAGGATTGACATATTCGGTTAATTTCTTCTGCGTACCGCCACAGCCCGTCAGAACAATCAGGGCGAACAGTAGAAATAAATATTGATTCTGTTTCATCTTTTGTGTTTATTTTATATAAAAAACTGTTGTCTCTAAAAACATTATTTCCAAAATAACTGCCAATTAAAACTGGCTCTAAAAAAAAATGTGCCGAAACCCAATAACCAGATTGAGTTTCGACACACTTTTAATTGCTAACTTATTTCAGGCTCTTTTCAAAGAGAGCTTTGGCTTCAATCAAAGTACAACCACTTGTCTGCGTAGTCAGATGGTTGTTGCCGCTATTGTTCATTGCCCAGTTAGTATTATACAGCAAATCAAGTTTATTGATTCCCTTTCGCCACAAGATTTCAGCATTATTGTTAAAGAAAGTGATGAATTTCTTCTTATATATGGGGTCCAAATTCGGTTCCATAATCAGCTGCACATAATAACGCATGAAAATACCCTTAAACAAACCTCCGTCCCCATCGCCTTCATCACGAAGTAAATTATTTCCAGTATCTATCATGCTGCTATTACTGATAGCGAAATTGGCAGCCTTACGAGCATCTTTCAAATAGGACTCTTCTCCTGTGATCTTATACAGTTCGTAAGCAGCACCCAAGAATGTACCTTGGTTATAAGAAAGAGAAAGTGTACTCAACTCACCCGTCTCACCGTTCACATTATCATAGATGGCGCCGGTAGCAGGGTTAAATAAATTTTCACGCTCCCATTTATAAATATTGACAGCCCAATCCAAATCCTCCTGATTCCCGTTAATACGGTAAAGACGAGCAGCAATCAAAGCAGCAGGGCCGTTGGAACAAGCATTTTTGCTCCATAGCTGGTCGTGAGTCCAAGCAATGCCACCACCTGCGTAATCGTTCCAACCGGTCTTGATTTCATTCCACATCTCTTGAGAAGTTTCCAGATACTTGTTTTCATCAG
>USSR01000452.1 GCA_900557355.1 uncultured Bacteroides sp. | reverse complement strand
GATAACCCCCACAATGATTTCCGGCATCCCGTCTCCTGTAACATCTCCATAATCAAACTGATAGACTGGATAAGGCAATTTCCAAACAGAGTGGGAGGGTTGGTCTGTATTCAAATGAATGACATAGAGCGAATCAGATTCTTTGTTCAGAGATACTTCCATGTGTCTTTGATTAACTTGCCATTCAAACCTGTTTTCTTTCCGGCATGAACAGAACATCAGTAAAAGACCTGTAAAAATAAGGAAGTGAATCCTGTGTGACATATCTGTAACGTTTTCTTTGGCAAAGATAGATATTAACCTGTATTTACCTGCTTCTTTTCTCGTAAAAAATGAACAGTTCATTATTAGTTATAGATGCATTATTCATAGGATAACGCTTCCACCAATTTTAACCGCATAGCCAGATGGGCCGGATACCATATTCCTGATATAATCATAATTGCCATGAGTAGATAAGTGACAAATATACTGGTCAGAAAACGAACGGCTGTAAAGTCCATCCAATATGTGTCGATCAGTTCTGCCAGACAAATGTTGAAACACATGATGGTAGCAGGAATAGTTATAATCGTAAGCAGAAGGACCCCTTCACCAATTAATAAGATGTGTAAATTGTTACGATTAGCTCCAAAAGCCATCCGGATTCCTAATTCTTCGTGACGATGTTGTGTGCGATGCCAGAATACTCCGGAGATTCCCAAAAAGATATTTACTAACAGAAAAAACAACATCAGTAGCCGGGGGCGGAATTTACTAGTCATCGGACTGATAATTGTTTTTCGTATAACAGAGGTAGGAAGTACATCAATGACATATAAATTTCCAATATTAGTTTGCCATGTCAAATCATTTAGAAAGCAGGACGGAAATTCTGCATTGTCTTTTTCCGGTTTTACCCGTATGCATAGTTCCATCTCTCCCAGATTATTTGAATTTAGTTCAGAAGCAATATGTTCGTCTTGCAAAAGTATATAAAAACAAGGCTCCGCTTTGAAATATTCAGTATTACGTATCGGCGAACAAATGGCGGTGATTTGTCGGGATAAAGCATCCTTGTCAATATTTACCCATTTCCCAATGCCGGATGAACCTGGAATCGATCTTTTTTCTCCTTCTTGTGACAATATAATAGTTTGCGGAGACAGATTCTTTTCTAATTTTTCGATGCTTCCGGCTTGGGCACTTATCCTGAATACTCTGAAAAACGATGGTGAAATTTCGTATCGTTGCATAAATACCGACGAATCATTCAGGTGAATCTGACTGAATTTTCTTTTATTAGTATATTGTGTAGCAGCGTATGGTTGTGAATATTTAGAGATGGAAACGGCTTCTATATCCGGATGGAGACGGATATTCTTTTGTAAATTAAGTAAATCTTCACCGATAGTAGTATGCTTATTTTCAGATGAGATGTATTGTGCATTATCCGATGTATATTCATTTAGTGTCAGCTTATATGTATGCTCGATGTTGAATCCCACAGGTTGTCGGCGGATATACAGGTAAGTCCCCGTATAGTCTACTATGTACCATAGGCAAATAAATACAACTAATAGCTCAATGAGGATCCAAAGATAATTTTTGCGCTGATTTTTTATAATTGTGAGTATATGTTTTACCATGTTTTTATCTTTAAGTGTTTTTTAATGACTCGACAATAGGTTGGGATGTGATTCTCCATGCTGGTATTGCAGTACTCAACAGATTCAGAAGGGTGCAAAATAGAAAAGCAATGATGAATGTTCCCGGGTTGATGAGGACTTTAGTAGGGATATCTGGGTCAATATTCAAGCTAAAATAAGTAGTAGAGGTGAATACCCACTCTCTCACTATATACATGCCGAAATAGGATATGATCAGTCCGATCAACCCTCCTATCAGTGAAAGAATCATGTTTTCAAGAAGAATTTGTTTGATAATATTCCATCGAGTTCCACCAAATGCTTTTCGTATACCTAATTCTCCCATGCGATCTTTCAGACGGGAGGACGTCAGACCTGAAAGGTTAAGGGCCGGCACTAATAAAATAACCATTAGGGTGACAGCTAACTCAATATATTTCTCGCGCATGTGGGGATATCCTGATCCGAAACGCATTTCTTCTACATATTTTGTGTCCGGTTGGCGGTATAAAGTTATTTCATTTTCAGTAAGAGATGAGTTGTGCCTGTTTATTTGTTGTTGTACTTCCTTTCGTATTTTTTCAAAATCATTGGAAGAGTGAGCGACAATCATACATTTATAATTACCGGTTATGTTTTCCGGGTCAGTGGGGGGCGCCGGAGGAACTGAAGTGAAAGGAACCCAGGCATTGGCAAATGAATAGGTGGCTCGAGTGGTTACATCTTTCACTATACCGCATATTGTATAGGGAATATGGTTGAACTCAATCGTGCTGCCTACAATGTTTTCCACAGTCCCGAAAAGGCTTAAGCAAAGACTCTCTCCAATAACTGTTTTTCGAATACCTGCATCAAATTCGGCTTTTGTATAAGGGATTCCATCTATGAACTTAAAATCCATAATTTTCCAGAACACATCATCTGTGAATAATATAAAACTTTTTTTTTGGAGGCCATTCTTGATAGAGCTTAATTCTAGCTTGATAGGAGAGATTATGCATATATTCTCGGCTGTTTTCAAAGATTGGAAACACTCACGTATTGTTTTCAGCGATAAATAACCATCTCCGACATGATGACCAGTTTCTTTGTTTATCATACCCACCCATTTTACATAAAGAGTACGCTCTCTGTTTACTTCAGGCTCGATATTGATCATAAAAGAACGATGTGCCATTACATACATCATGATCAGTGTTATGGCAAATGCCGTACCAAATATAGATACAAAACATAAATATGGTTTTGTTTTACATTCTTGAAAAAATTGCCTGATGTAAGTTGTATTCATAGCTTATCCAACGTTTGTTTTATTATTTATTTGCTGATGTTGTCACAAATAATATGCCAAAGGACTAATTGGTTGATAATTAGTAGTATATGCTACAATTACTTTGTCCGGTATCGAACAGGTTGTTCGTTTATATGATGAATTGGCAGTTCATTAAAATAAAATGCACTGTGACGACATAGCTGCCGTTACAGTGCAATCACGTTTTTAAATCTTATGACTTAATTACTATAATATGATTATATCTTTTATAATAGTAATAATTCCTATATGTCTTGATATAGAAGCCTTATTTCGTCTGAATACGGATATTTCCGGCTTTCACTCCGTTTGCTTTTGCTGTAAATACAATCTCTCCGGCAGTTTCACCGGCTTGCAGGATAGCTGTCAACATACCGTTGAAAGCATGCATTTTCGGAAGATGGAATTGTTCAAGGTTCGTCGGATCGCCATTGGCGGCGGCACGATATTTACCCGTTCCCTTTACCGAGAAATTTATCTGACGATTATCGGCTGGGCAGAGGTTACCGTCTTTGTCTACTACTTTAACAGTCACATAAGCCAGGTCTTTTCCGTCTGCAGTCAGTTCGTTACGGTTGCTTACCAGTTCGATGTGATGAGGCTTTCCGGCAGTACGGACTACTTTTTCAGCTACCGCTTTTCCGTTTTTGTCGTAGGCTACTACTTTCACTTCACCCGGTTCGTACTTTGTATCCATCCACATCAGGCGATAGCGGTTCTTTAGCGAACTATTATTCTTGCTTTGTTTTCCATAACTTTTGCCATTGATAAACAATTCGGCAGTAGGATAATTAGTGTACACAAAAATGGGAGTCACTTCACCTTCACGTCCCGGCCAGGTCCAGTGAGGCAGGATATGCAAGGTTTCCGCTTCCTTGTTCCATACGCTACGGTAAAGATAATAGCGGTCTTTTGGTAAACTGGCAAGGTCGATGATACCAAACATTGAACTGTGGTTAGGCCATGAATCCGTATCGTATGGTGACGGTTCGCCCAGATAATCGAATCCGGTCCATACGAACTGTCCGATGGTCCAATGATGATCGTCAGCTAATGCAAAATCCTCGTCCGGAATATTCGACCAGGGACAAACCTCCACATCGTATGAAGAGCATTGATGATCTTCATATTTTGCCCCTTTCTTATCCTCCACCGGGAACTTGTATACGCCACGTGAACTGACAGTAGAAGCCGTTTCGCTTCCCAGAATCAGATTCTGCGGGAGTTGGTCGTATGACTCCTTATAGCGTTGCGTACGGTAATTGAGTCCCAGAATGTCAATCATTGCTGCAAATCCGTTGGCAAGTACACAAGTCACCTGATCCATTCCGCAAGTGACAGGGCGGGTCGGATCTTCACGATGGCAGATATCCTGCAGGAATTTGGCCACTTTATAACCGACAGGACTGCATTGAGTCGGTACTTCGTTACCGATACTCCACATCACGACGCAAGGGTTATTCCGGTAATTATGAAGCATATTTTTCATATCACGTTCCGCCCATTCATCGAAGTAGCGGTGATAACCATTTTCACATTTGGCGATGTCCCATTCGTCGAACGGTTCGATCATCATCATAAATCCCATTTCGTCACACAACGCAACGAGTTCGGGAGTCGGCATATTATGAGAAGTACGGATCGCGTCGCATCCCATATCTTTCAATAGCGTAAGCTGATGACGCAGTGCTGCTACATTGATAGCGGCGCCCAACGGACCTAAATCGTGGTGATTACATACACCCTGGAATTTGCGGTGCTCCCCGTTCAGGTAGAACCCTTTGTCGGCAATGTATTCAATGCTGCGGATACCGAAACGTGTGGTGTAAGTATCTACCAGTTTATCATCCGCATAAATTTTAGAGACAGCCTTGTAAAGCGACGGACTTTCCGGCGACCAGAGTTCGGGCGCGTTTACAATAAAGTTTTGTTCGAAAGGCTGTTCGTGATTGATGCGGCTTGTATTCTCTTTGCGGGTCACAACTTTACCTTCCGGAGAAAGAATTTCCGTCTCTACACGGATGGCTGTTTTCTCATCGGCGTTGTCTATCTTCGTTTGGAGACGTACTGCTGCAAAATCCTTGCTGACGTGAGGAGTCGTGATTTGCGTTCCCCATACAGGCACATGGATTTTGTCGGTCACAATCAGGTGTACATTGCGATACAAACCTGCACCCGGATACCAGCGCGAAGATTGCGGACGGTTTTCCAAACGCACGGCAAGCGTATTGTTTTTACCGTCTTTATTCAATAAAGAAGTCACATTACAGTGAAAAGAATTGTAGCCGAAAGGCCAGAAACAAGCTTCTTTTCCGTTGATGTAGACACGCGCTTCACTCATGGCACCGTCAAAAAGTAGTGTCACTTCTTTGTCGGCAGGAGCATCAAAACTGGTTCGATACCATCCAGTGCCTACATAAGGGAGCCCACCGGTACGTCCTGTCTTTAAGGAAGCTTTTTTCTCAAAGTTCTGTGTCACTGCCACGTTTTGGAGGTCATTGTTCATGTCGAATGGACCGAAAATCGCCCAGTCGTGTGGAATAACAACCGACTCCCATTGATTGTCATTAAACTCCGGCTGGCTAGCCTCTTTAAAATCTCCTTTACTGAATTTCCAGTTTTTCTCCAGCAGTGTCTCACTGCGTTGCGCTTGCATGGTGCAGGCGGCACCCATCAAAAGTACAGCTAATAACTGTTTTTGGTGTTTCATGTTCATTTTTACTTTTCAGGTATAAAATATTTTGGATTCGGCGTAAAGTTATAAAAAAGGATTCAATAATCTTATCTCTTGAAAGCATTAAATGCGCTGGTGGGTTTACCACTATCGTCAAACATGCCCTTTCCATAGTTCTTCCAACCACCATAACTCTGCGGTTCCCAGGAGAATACACCAAGACATTGTTCGC
>USSR01000451.1 GCA_900557355.1 uncultured Bacteroides sp. | reverse complement strand
CAATACATCCTTGACCTATATAAAAAACCTTTAATAGCCCTTGCACAAAAAACAGACTATAAACCAAAATACAGAAAATACAAACGTCTATACTCAATATTCGTAAGTATCTCTATACTATTAGCAATTCTACTACTTACTGCTTTATTTTTAGTATAATCAATATAAATAACACTCTCAAATGGACAAAACCGAAGGTCTAAAATTAAAACAATAAACATGAGAATTGGTATATTATATGTTTGCACTGGAAAAAACTTGCAAAGATACAGAGTAAGAACTATAGAAAAAACGGGGTTCACCGAATGCTTACTACCCATTTGCAAGACACTCATGACCAGAAATAAATAGAATTTACTTTTAAAAAGCTCCTGCTACCGGTAATTCACAGAAAATAAAAACACCTCAAACAAATAATATAAAATAAATCTTTATATATTTGCCAATAATATGAATCAAAGCAATAAATAAAATGAGAATTGGTATATTATATATCTGTACTGGCAAATATGACATTTTTTGGAAAGACTTTTATCTAAGCGCAGAACGTTATTTTATGCAAGACCAATCTTTCATTATCGAGTATTATGTATTTACTGATAGTCCTAAACTATATGACGAAGAAAACAACAAACATATTCACCGGATCAAACAAAAGAATTTAGGATGGCCTGACAACACATTAAAACGTTTCCATATATTCCTTCGTATCAAGGAACAGTTAGAGCGAGAAACCGACTATCTATTTTTCTTCAATGCCAATCTCTTATTCACCAGTCCTATTGGCAAAGAAATTCTACCACCATCAGATAGTAACGGATTACTAGGAACTATGCACCCTGGATTCTACAATAAACCGAACTCCGAATTTACATACGAGCGAAGAGATGCTTCTACTGCCTATATCCCAGAGGGAGAAGGTCGATATTATTACGCTGGAGGGCTTTCAGGTGGATGTACAAAGGCCTACTTGAAACTCTGCACAACAATTTGCTCATGGGTTGACAGAGATGCCACAAACCATATAATACCAATTTGGCACGACGAATCTCTAATCAATAAATACTTTTTAGATAATCCACCAGCTATTACATTGTCCCCTGCATATCTATACCCAGAAGGTTGGCTCCTTCCTTTTGAACCAATAATCCTCATTCGAGACAAAAATAACCCCCAATATGGCGGGCATGAATTATTGCGAAGAAAAAACTCTTTATGGGAAAGGATTAAGCTAATCTGCCAAAAATTTAAATCGGCTGATTAGTTATCCAATTTTTCTCTATTATAAAAATACAGAATTATGGAAAACTCCTTTCCACTGATATTCAACTTTATCATCACAAAGAATCACTATTTTATCTGCACTATCTCTCAATAAAGCACCATACTTTCCCAAAGTACCTTTACTTGTTATCTGATGTTTGCAATAAGCTATCAAAAACAAATCCATATACCCCTTATCTGAACCATTTATATCCACCACCTTGTAATTCTCATTTGCAAATTCAAGATAGGGAATAAGTTCTGATGCCACCCATTCCGGCTCATCTGAGAAAAAGTAAAAAAAAGGCATAACAGTCTCTTTTTCCATATAATCAACAGCCCTTTTAAAATAGCTCAAAGAAGCAGGCTTCCCATACGCTCGAACTTCAACACTTAAATCACCCCGTCGAACATGCACTGCTACAGGATTGATATTCTGTTTTATTTCTGACATTAACATTTTGCTACCCTCATCAAATATTTCAGATGAGATTCTATAAGTAGACATAAATGCGGGTACCCAAATATTTATCGGCAAATGATAATATCCACCTAAATAAATAGGGGGATTTTTTTCCAAAAATGAAAAATCATCTATCCATTCCGATGTATTATTCCCAACATAATAAAAATGTCTCTTATAATAGGAGATTTCGAACTCTGTTGCAATTGTCAGCCCCAAATAAGGAAACACTTTCAACAAATCAAAATTGCGGGCAAATTTATAATCCATGTCACTTCCCCATTCCTTATAAAAGGATAGATCATACACAACCTTACATCCACGCTTTCTAAAAAATTCTCCCAACAAATATTGGAGCATTTGAGAACAAATACCACCATCCATCAACACTACAACCTTAGGAGTAACTAAGCGAGCCTTCAACATTCTTTTATAACAACTTCTTTGCCACCTTCTAATAATACTCATTTCTTTATATCTTATTTTACCAACTATACTGCAACAGATTCAAATCCTCCAACCAGCTAGATTATAAGCGATAAACAATATATGCTTCATTTCTCAACGCCTTAATTTATCTGAGCACATTACAGTTTATGGCGCATATTATAATATCTAAGTTTCAAATCTCCCCAGAAACCTGATACTCTATAAGCATTCACAATCTTACGTTCTCTTTTTGACAAGTTGTTTATTAAACAAGGATAGGATTCCATTTCATTAACAAGCCGTTTCATTTCCTTCCTAATATCAGCAAAACGTTTCCAATAAATTCTTCTAAAGGCATTTTCAAGATGGAAATGAGCAAGTGCTTCCTTCATCTCTTCCCTCAACCCTTTTTTATCAATATAATTTTCAATCCATATTGTATAATTCACAAAGTCTCCATACTTTTTATCATCAAAAGTTGCTGGATGTGACATTGACGTATTGGTAAAATTATAGTCAATAATTATATAATCAACTGAAACGACTTTTTGTAAGTATAACAATAATTGTGTGGAAAGAACGACATCTTCACCAAATGATATATCTGGCCTTTCTATTTCATTCTGATATAATGATCGAAGATGAAATTTTGACCATACACACCAATAAGCCTTTTTTAAAAGAATATTTTTCAAAAACTCCACGCCTGACAACTCTACAAAATCAAAAAAAGTTGATTTATGAAACTCTCCATCATAGCAAAACATAAAAGGGGCCACTACCATATCCGCTTGCGTTTCCTCTGCTTTAGCAACCAGCCTAGTTATTGCATCCTCATGCATAATATCATCACTATCTAAATATTGGATATATTTGCCAGTAGCAATATCTATACCCGATTTACGCGCCTGCACTAATCCTTCGTTTTGTTTATTAAATACAACAATCCGGGGATCTTCAGCCGCATACGTCTTTATTATATCTAAACTATCATCTGTACTTCCATCATTCACTACAACAATTTCAAGATTAGTATACGTTTGATTAATAACACTCTGCAACGTTTTAGTTATCGAATTGTGCGCATTATAAACAGGAATAATAACCGAAACTAAAGGGTATTCTTTTTCCATTATATCATTTTTTAATTCTTTTTCTTGGCAAAGTGAGTCCAATAATAAATTGGCCAAAAATAAGTTATCTTACGTAATCGTTTATAATATTTAGAAGACAATTCTTTTCTTGACAAAAAACGCCATCTACTCAACTTGTTCCTCATATCTTTAATTTCAACAGGATACGACTGATGATTAGGATCCGTCATAAACCCTTGAAAATGATTAAAGCAATTTTCCACAATCACATTGACGGCATCAAGCCAATCTCTACCTTCAAACAACCGCCGCTCCTTTGCAAACTCCAATCTTGAATATTCAGCCAAGAAATAATGATAACGTTTTATAGGATTGATTGTATGGCAAATACTATCACCTCTCTGTATATAATGATAATAAGCAGCATCAATCCAAACTATTTTATCGCAAATACTTATCCAGCGATAAATAGTCGCATGATCCTCAAAAAACATACCTACAGGAAAGCGATAAGAATCAAAAAAAATCTTATCAAAAAGTTTAGTACAAGCTGAACTACTTACTCTCTCAAAAATAATATCTCGCTGAACATCTTGACTAGTACGTACATACACATTAGCTGTATTAGGATACATTTGTTCTATACGGCCATCTTCATACTCAAAGCAAAAGTTGCAATATACCATATAAACTTTGTTCTGTACCATGACTGACAACATGTTTTCATACATTGTCGGTTCAATATAATCATCGCTATCTATAAACCCAATATATGGAGCAGTCGCTATTTCAATTCCTGCATTACGAGCTATAGATAAACCTGCCTCATCAAGATGCAACACTTTTACTCTAGAATCAATATTAGCATATTCATCACAAATAGAAGGGGAATCATCGGTCGACAAATTATCCACTAATATGATTTCTATATCTTTCAACGTCTGATTACGTACAGACTCTATACAACGTCGCAAATACGGAGCTGTATTATGAACAGGGATGATAACGCTTACCGAGTATTGAGATTCCATATTTGAATATTCATTTTCTACTTGCAAAAATAAGGAATAATATCCATAGGAAGTATCTAAAAAGAGATTGTTTACAAATAGAGCAGAATTTCACGCTTGCAATTAATCATTATTAACAATACGTATATATAACTGAAAAGCCAAAAGAAAAAATTCTATGGGGTATTTTGCATTCAGCAACTTGCTAGTATAGTTTTCCATCACAAAAGTTTGCAAATACAATATTTAAACAAACTGAATGTGTATATTTGCAAAACCTAATTGATAGCAATAAAAATGAAAAAATTAGCAATTATTATACCAGCTTATAAACCACGTTTTTTGCAAGAAACACTTGATTCTATCGCTAAACAAAACAATCACGAATTTACCGTATATATTGGTGATGATGCAAGTCCCTACCCATTAGAGACCATAGTAGATCGTTACAAGAACAAGTTTGACATTATATATCATCGTTTTGAACAAAACATGGGCAAAAAAGACCTACCCGGTCATTGGGAACGATGTATATTATTGTCAGCAGAAGAACTTATATGGCTTTTTTCAGATGACGACTTAATGCCCTTTGACGGAGTAGCACGTATAATTCGAGCCTCACAAAAACATTCTGAAGGAAAATATATATTCCGTTTTCCTTTAGAAGTCGTTGACGAGTATGGTAAACTAAAGTATAAAAACCCTCCTTTTAAAACCGATTTAACTTCTGGATATGAATTCCTATTAGATAAATTATCTGGGAAAATTAGTTCTGCCGCCTGTGAGTATGTATTTAGCCGAACAGTATGGGAGCAAACGGGAGGATTTATTAAATTCCCTTTGGCTTGGTGCACCGATGATGCAACATGGGCTAAATTTGCAGAATTTACAGGAGGAATCATATCTTTACCAGGCAATCCTGTCAGCTGGAGAAATGCTGAAGGAGAGAATATATCAAACTCCACTCATTTCAATAAAGAAAAGATTAGAGCAACAATACTTTTCATGGAATGGATTAGTATAAACTACCATTCCCATCTTCACGAAAGAAAATTCAAAAAAGCAATCAAACGTTATATATATAAATTCCTACAGCATTCGCTAAAAAACGACTTTAGCTTACACGACCTTTTACTTTTATGCAACGCTCTAAGAAAACTCACACTAAATGTATCTTTGCTAGTTTTAGTTCATCATGTTGGGAAGAAAATAAAAAGGCAATTAACTCGCAATAAATAAATTGCCTTATATTTTTGAATTTAAGGAATACCCTTGCTAACAATATCCTTTAAGAATTTTACTATAATAACTGTAAACGGCCATACTCTTCAATTACTTCAATAGAGATGACAAGCTAACACAATAATTATCGATAGAAAACTGCTGTGCTTTTTTCAAAGACATTTTTTTTAACGAATTGAGCAACTCTCGATCATTTGCTAAGATCATAATATTCTTTATAAAATCATCGGGAGAAGAACAGAAACATGCATTAGTCTCATCGCAATAGTCCCGTATAGATCCAACATCACTAACCACCATCGCCAATCCTGTTGCCATTGAAGTACAAATTACATTACTTCCAATAGTAAA
>USSR01000450.1 GCA_900557355.1 uncultured Bacteroides sp. | reverse complement strand
CCACGGCAACAGAACCGGTTAAGTCGGATTTCTTTTGTGTACCGTAGCCTACGACAACCACTTGCTCAAGCATCTTATTATCGGCTTGCAACTGGATGTCTTCAATAATGGCGCGGTTGCGAACAGCCACTTCACGTTCCTTGAAGCCCACATAGCTAATCAAAAGGGTAGCGTTTCCAGGAACCTCCAGTTGGAAGTTTCCGTCTAAGTCGGTAACGGTTCCGCCTTGTCCACCTTTAATCTTGATGGTAGCCCCTGGCATGGGTTCACCTTGTTCGTCGATAACTTGACCACGAACCTTGATAGTCGGAGATTGTGCCACGGTAGCCATTGCAGGTGTAGGATACACCGCCATGCCGCCAAAGGTACACATACTAAGCATTACGGAAAGAAATAAATGTTTCCTCATTTTTAAAAGTATTAAGGTTGTTAATTTGATAGATTAAATTGTTGTGCAATAGGGGGAAGGTTGGATTTAGCCGAAGCTATGCACGATACGACAGCCATTTTCTTGTCATTCTTCATAATATTAATATTAGATTAAACTTTAAATGCATGGTGCTCTCCCAAAGGATTGAGCACCGATTGCATGACAAAAGTATGGCATTGATTGTAAATGAGGGTGGACAAACGTGTTTTAGAGGTGGATAAAAGGTTTTAGGTGTAAAAAATACAACTTATTATGTGAGATTATTGTTTTTAGGTAAAACTATTCTTCCTTATTAAGCAGTGAACTCGGGGTCGTATTAAAATATTTGGTGAAGCACCTGGTGAAGTATTTAGGATCGTTGAATCCTACTTCATAAGCTATTTCTGCAATATTCATATTTTTCGTTTCCCGATTCTTCAGAATCAGTTCGCGTGCTATATTCAATCGGTAATTTCGGATAAACTGTCCGGCTGATTGTCCGATGAGGCTTTGCAGTTTCTTATTCAGCAAACTTTTGCTCACTCCTACAGCTTCACTGAAATCACTGACTTCAAAATAAGAATTCTTATAATTCTCTTTGATTACTTCCATTATCTGATTCATAAACTTCTTATCACCCGATTCTTCCTCCATATTCAGCACATCCACATCCATGTCGAGCGTGAATTTGCGCTGATAGCGTTTTCGGTTTTCCAAGATGTTCTGAATGCGTGTCAATAGCAATGTTTCATCAAAAGGTTTCAATAAATATTCATCTACTCCCATACGATAACTTTCCAAACGGGCCTCTTGTGAAGTCTTGGCAGTTAGCATCAGGAAAGGAATGTGTGAAATGGCGAAAGTATCTTTCACCCGACGGGAAAGTTCGACACCGTCCATCACCGGCATCATTAAGTCGCTGATGATAAAATCCACCGGATTGCTGTTTAGAATATGCAACGCCTCTTCTCCATCCGCCGCTTCCAGTACATTATATTGTTCACGGAGGATGGAACGGATATATCCCCGCATATCCACATTGTCTTCCACCACTAGAATCGTCAAAGCCTCTTTCTCTTTAGGAGTTTGGGAAGTTGGCGTAGCATTAATCGAAGAATCGTTAGAATTAATGATTATCAGCTTGTCATCCTTTTCTTCTTCCCGTTGCAAGGGGAGGAGAAGACGGAACGAACAGCCTGAAAGGCGGTTGTTGCGTACCTTGATTTCCCCACCGTGCATCTGCACGATTCGTTTGCAGAGGTAAAGACCTATACCGGTTCCCGCCTGTCCGTACACCGGATATTTTACCTGATTCTGCGACTGGTAAAAACGATTGAATATCCGGTTCAGATCCTCTTCCGGAATGCCCGGTCCGGTATCGCAGACACATATATACAAAGATTCTTTTCCACCCTCACCAGATGATAAGGAAGATATATACAGGGAAACAGTACCTCCATTCGGCGTAAATTTAATAGCATTACTCAATAGATTAGTCACCACTTTACGCATTGCTTCCTCATCATACAGAATCTCCGGTGTTTCCATCCTGTAATACCTTTTCAGTACGATATTCCTTTCTCCCGCAAACACCTCGAAAGGAGTGATTAGCGAATCAATGAATTTCAGAAAATTTCCCCGTGTTTTGACAATCTCCAGCTTGCCGGATTCTACTTTGCGGAAGTCCATCAACTGATTGACCAATGACAACAGATACTTCGAATTGCGCTCAACGAAATGAAGTTGTTCGATCACCTGCGGATTATAACTCAACTTCAATGCCCGCTCGATAGGCCCGATAATCAACGTAATCGGCGTACGGAATTCATGTGTGATATTGGTAAAAAACGAGATCTTATCAAGCGTAAGCTCCTGTACTTTATGCGACATTCGGATCAACTGCGCTTTTTGTTTCGTAATCTTCTCATTCTGCTGGGTCAGCATCTGGTTCTGGCGTGAAAGTTCTTCCGTCTGATTTTCCAGCAGATGCTTCTGCTGTTCCAGCTCGTGTGTGCGTTCTTCCACCGTGCGATGCAGATATTCCTTCTGTCGTTTCAGCGTGCGGATTCTCCATTGGTAGAATTGCCATACGCTTACTAGCGCGAGGATGATAATCAGTAGAATGAACCAAACTTTTTTGTAAAAGTATGGAACAATTGTAATTTTCAGTTCAGTCACATTTTCTCCTTCATTTTCTCTGTCGGGAGTATATTTCACTTGCAGTGTATAGTCGCCCGGAGGCAAATTGGTATAACTGGCAAAACGGCGGTTGCCGGACACTTGCATCCATTTATCATCAAATCCGAGCAACCGGTAACTGTAAATTGCCGTATTACTTGGCTTAAAATTGAGCGCTGAAAACTCCAGTGAAAACGATTTCTCCTTCTCGTGCAGACGTAGCTCCGTAGTGATAGCAATGTCTTCCGGCAAATATTCGCTTCCCGGCAATATCTCCTCATTGCCGATCCGTAGGCGTGTGAAACGTACCTTGGCGGCAGGAAGAGAAATGGTCGGACGATTATTCTCGATAGCTACCAGTCCGCCAACACTGCCGAAATAAAGTAAACCTTGTGTCGAACGGCAAGAAGCGTTCCAGTAAAACTGGGTGTTAATCAGTCCATCCTGCAAAGTATAATTGATAAACCGATTCTCTTCCGGATGATAGCAGGAAAGACCATTGTTTGTGCCAATCCACAGATACCCGTTGCCATCTTCTAATATTCCACGCACACTACTGTTAGGCAATCCTTGAGGAGTGCTGTAAGATACAAATATTTCCTTTCCCTGCTCGTTGGTAGTCCGTTTGTAAATGCCATATCCGCTACTTCCCAGCCAGAGTGTGCCGTCCTTTGTCTCAAAAAAACAGGTGATTTTTTCAATCAGACGAGAGTTGGGATCGTTCAGCTTGTAGTTTAAATGCCTGTATTCGAATTCTCCTGCGGCCGAACGGGAATGAAGGTCGATGATATATACCCCTTCCAGACATCCAATCCAAAGCTTCCCTTCTTTATCAATAATAGAACCGATGCAGCCATGAATATTCTCCGCCACTTTGTCTGCCAAAGGAGCACTGATTGTTCCGGTTTCCGGTTCGTAAAAGTAAAGCCCTTGATTGGCACCAATCCATATACCTTTATTAATAGGGTCGTATGTCAACGAACCGACAAAGTCAATTGGAAATCCGCTACTTGTCTGAGAAGAAATGACCTTCAGCACTTCTTGGGGAGCTTTCAGGTCGAGAAGGTTGATGCCTCCACCCCAGGTTCCTATCCAGAGATGATCGTCCGGATCGGCTGTTAACGCGCTGACGGAATTATGGCTTAGTCCACCATGGTCACGGGTGAAATGTGTAAACTTTTCACTTCCATGCTCTTTCTGGTTCAGCCCGCCTTCCACAGTTCCTACCCATAAAGTGCCGTACTTGTCTTCGTAAATGGCATTCACCGGATTGTAAGACAAACTCGACGGATTTTCCTTGTTGTGTAGATAATTCCGTATCGACAACCGTCGTGGACTTAGCATATTAATACCACCGGTTTCGGTTCCGAACCAGATATGATCTTCCTCAGACAGTATACAATTGATAAAATTACTGTTTAGCAGATTGGAACTTCCATTTTGAAAGTCACCGGATGCGATACACTCAAAGTCGTCCGTCATTGGATTATAGATGTTTACACCGCGCAAGGTGGCAATAATCAATTGTTTGTCATTGGTTATAGACAGGTCGGTCAAGTAATTTTGCGAAAGCGAACGTGGGTTGTTAGGGTCGTGTTCATACCGTTTGACGATGTTCCCGCTTTTATTATATCGGAACAGTCCCCGGTCGGTGGAAATCCATACCTCGTTTTCCTTCATAAGAAAATCGGAAATATAAGTTCCAGGCTCGAATTTTAGACAATCGGCGATTGGGGTAGTTGTCAGTTTTCCCTGTGAGTCCCAATCCACTTTAAGTATTTCACCATTGATTCCTGCCCAAATTTTACCGTCTTCGTCAATATCTTGAAGAGCAATATTCGGCCCGTTCAGGACAACGAGGTCGAGAGTGGAGACCGTTTCTACATCTCCTTTTTCATTAAAAACAATACGATTGAGTTTATTGGCACAATGTAGCCAGATACAACCTTTCGAATCTTTCATGACGTGTACAGCCGGTTGATTCAATATGTTTTTCAAGACCTCTTTGGCATCCCTCGGTACGGTCGGTTTCAAGGTAGTTAGGTCAATGATATCCGTTCCTCCTTCAGACACCATCCAAAGACGTTGAGCTGAATCTTCACATACATTGATAATAAAATTACTCTTTAATTTGCAATTGGGAGTGTTTGGATTGTAATTCACAAACTCATAACCATCGTAGCGTGACACTCCGCCGCCGGCAGTGGAAATCCACAAGAATCCACGGCTGTCTTTATATAAATCGTCGATGAAATTATGAGGCAATCCCTCGTTCATTGTCACGTAAGTGATGTTGTATCGATCTGCGAATCGTTCCTGTGCATGCACGCTCTTCCATCCGGCAAAAAACAAAACGCTATATATAATAAGGAGTGTGAGTAGGTGTCTTTTCATATTTGTACGTATTAATAGTAGCAAAGTTAAAAGATAATCTCAAATCGCAAAAGCGGAAGAGGGCTTCTTTTTAGCAGGTTAGCGGATTATCCACCAATCATGTTCGTATGTCCACCTTCAATGGGGGAAACGGGGCGTATTTTTGTGGCATGATTGACAAACTAATCACTAATGTTATGACAAACTTGTTTATGCCCCTTTTTTTTGTAGCTGGTAGCTTGTTGACAAGCTGTACTTCTGCCGTGTTTAGCCCGACCCCATCCGCGAATCCTTGGGATGATAATTATTTGTCAGTAGCCAAGATGGAAGATTACCGCCAATGGGGAACATACAACGTGCACGACCCGTCCTGCCGAAAGCTGGGCGACTATTACTATATGTATTCTACCGACGCCATCTTCGGCGAAAACCGAAAGGAAGCCGAAGAAAAGGGTGTGCCCTTGGGGTACATTCAGATGCGTCGCTCCAAAGACCTTGTACACTGGGAGTTTCTGGGATGGGCATTTCCCGAAATTCCGGAAGAAGCTGTGCAGTGGGTGCAGACACATGCCGATGGAAAAGGAGCAACCAATATCTGGGCCCCTTATATCATTCCCTACAAAGACAAATACCGTCTCTACTATTGTGTCTCCGCTTTCGGACGCAAGACTTCGTATATCGGACTTGCTGAATCCAACTCCCCCGAAGGTCCTTGGACACAAATAGGAAGTATCGTCAAAACCAATGATTCTATCGTCATGAATGCCATCGACCCCAGTGTGATAGCCGATGAAATCACCGGAAAATGGTGGATGCACTACGGTTCTTTCTTTGGTGGACTCTACTGCGTGGAACTGAATCCGGAAACAGGACTAGCTCTCAATGAAGGCGACTTGGGACATCTGGTAGC
>USSR01000449.1 GCA_900557355.1 uncultured Bacteroides sp. | reverse complement strand
CCGAACAAATGGGAGAAAAGTTGAACTTATCAACAAGTGCCTATTGTAAGATTGAATATGGTGAAACTGACCTCACGTTAACCAGGCTGAATAAAATAGCAGAGGTACTAAATATGTCTGCATTAGAACTATTTAATAAAATAGACGGGAATGTGTATGTCAATAATTCCGGTACTATCGGAACTAATATTGGAGTCGCTAAAGACTGTAGTAGCGTGCATATCGAAGCGGCAGATGATCTTCGTGAGCTAATAAAAGCAAACAGTCGGCTCCTTGACATGCTATATAAACGTATAGAGCTTTTAGAAAATAAAGTGCTCTTATAGTGATTATACGCCTAGAGAAATCTCTAAGACGATGTATCGCCTATCCTTCCGTCTTCCAGAATCAGGAGAGGAAAAGCATATCATTTTAGGAATGACACCGGAACAGGAATAGATATAGTTAACTATCAATAAAATACAAATAGAATATATGTCAATGCCAATACGATCAAATATAATCCGACTTCATCTTTTCAGTTAATCTTAGCATATACACTTTTTGTTGTTTATAACCATCAGGAGAACTATAATTTGACTATTTATAAATGATCAGTTTAGGTTTATGGCAAGAGTTGTAGTTGTCATCAAGTATTGCCCCATTTGAGAAAATGATGTGCTCATCCTTGAATGTACCATATCCTTCATGAGCATGACCGAACAAATGATAATGTGGCTTTACCTCATAAACCTTGTTTCGAAGTAATGCATTTCCCCAGTGAATTCCTACTGATTCATCAAGTATCATGATAGGAGGCTCATGAGTAATGAGCACGTCAACATCATTTGGTATCAAAGTCTCAGGATGGTTATATGCCAAACCAAAGAACTTAATACCATCAATCTCACATTCACAATCTTGAAGGAAGTATACATTGTTAGGCAAATCTTCAATGCCTTCAGCCTCCCAAAGGCAAAGGTCATGATTACCAGTTATGAAGATTTTGTGAGGATAGGGTAATTCGATGAACCAGTTGAGAAAGTTAAGCACTTCTCCCTCTGTGCCATTGTCCGTAAAATCGCCACAGTGTACAATGACATCAGCAGCTGGAAGATCGGTCAATTGCCGATGCTGATTATGTGTATCAGAAATTTGAAGTATTTTCATTTTACAGAAATATGAATGTCATGTATGTCAACATCACCTTCGTCGAATATAAAGTATGAAGAAATTCCACTAATGCTATCATATCGTGAGTTCTCATCTTTATGTATAGGTATGACTCCAATACGAGGATGAACAGTTTGACAGACTTCTTTTAATGTTTCAACATCAGCGTGTCCACTTGTGTGAACACCATCCATTGTTCCATCTAATATTCTATCGCCAAACAGATTACGGATATTTATAACATCGCTGTTTGTGTAGTCTTTACCCTCTTTTGCATAGCCACCCCACATAGAATATATCAACCACGGTTTTTCATCATTATATATATCGAGCATTCCCTTAAGCAAATAGCCACTACTCATTCGAATTGGCATTAAGAACCCTTCCTTCTGTAGCTTGTTTCTAACATTGACAGTTCTATAATTGATTAGCTTGAAAGCATTAAACTGGAATAAATCAGATTTGCATCCTGCATATTTCGTGAATACATTAAGGACCCTATTTTGATACTCATCAACTAAGAATATACGTTCAGTCTTTTTACACGCCGCATGGAATGTTGCAAGCCGGTCAAGGTCAGTTGACGAACACAAGGCAAAGACATACTTGTGTTCACGCAATGCCTTTATAATATTCTTCTGTATTTCGCTCTCTGAAATCACACATTCTTGACTTCTTCCTAACATTGTTCCTTCTGTTATAAGTATGTCAACTTCTCCCACATTCTTCTTCAAAGCAGGAAAAAGACCTTTGCCAATATAGCCATGTCTGCGAAAATCTCCTGTGTGCAATATCTTCTTTCCCTCACATTCTATTAAGAACATATATGCATCAAAAGCAGAATGACTAACAAAATACGGAGTAACGAAAATCTTCCCTTTCTTACTGACATCAATACGTTTTGCCGCACAATAAGTTTCCATACGCTCTATTGCTTCAATCTGTTTGGAGTAATCTCCATGCCCCCTCAAAGCGTCATATTTGCAGAGCATAACTTCTTTTGCTCCTACTCCTATATATTGAAGGACATTTGTTGGTATCAGATGGTGCAAACCAACATGATCACTATGATAATGTGTATAGAATACGGCATCAGCATTTCCTATGATTGATTTTACTTGTTCTTCTGTCAGTTCTTCTTTTTTGCAACCAGGAAGATTGCTACCGAAGTCTATAAGGATTTTACAATTCTCTGTCGATATTTCTGTAATACAACCACCTATCTGGTCAGCCCCACGATGAATAATAAGATTCATTCTGTTTCTAAGTCTTCTGATGCAAAGAGAGTACCCTCGGATGTGCATGTGTATGCTTTCATTTCCGGCAAAAATAAATCACGAATAAATCTATATCTTTCGCAGATTGTTTCAGATAGTCTATTGTCTTCTCCTACAATTACACACGGTATTATTCTTCCGGAAAGCTTTAATGGTATTTTATTTTTGTAATTGGAACCGATAAGTCCATAATCTATTTTTTGCTCGATCATTGCTTTTATTCGTTGGTACAACTTATCATCTTCTCTAGCTAATTTTTGAAACTGTAGATAGTAATATGAAGTTTGAATGGGCGACAATGCAGTCTTAGCAGGATCATTTTGTTTAAGTTCCATTATCAATATATCTCCATTAGTATTTAGACCAAGGAAGTCAAATTCACCATACTCAGGTTTTATTTCTTCAGGGAGTGTTCCATTGTACGTCTTTCTTAATTGTTCAATTTTCAATGTTTGTTGGTCTACGATTTCCTTATTCCATTCATCTTTTATGTCTTTTGTTTTAAAACCGATAACTAGTTCCTTGTCAAAAAGAATAAAATCATCAGTATCTTTAACTTCGAACGTATAACGACGTCCTATTAATGTCTGATAATATCCTTCATTGCAAACCTTTGTATCTTTATAGTATCTTTTGAATTTTTCCGTGGAAGCGATTTTCGCTAAATATGTGTCAAACTGATCCGGTGTTGGATTTCTAAAAAAATCTGGTTGCATTAATTCTTTGTAAGCCTCGGCTACATCACATATTTCATTAACTTTACCCGAATGACTACGAAAGGTTAGTATACGTCCAGTACCTCTATATATAGAAAACCAAGAACGATTAGTTTTAGGATCATTCCCAGTCTGGAAATCTAAACAATTATGTGATTTAACATAACTGATGATCCAAGGAAACCGCTCGTTTATTTGGGTTAGCAACTTTTCATCCATTTTCCTATCGTAATAGGTTGTTTTTATTGTGTAATTATTAACCATTTCCAATTTCTTCATTTAGAGTTTATAACTGTGTATATTGATCTCTGCTAAGACTCTGCACGCCATTATTTTCCTATTTATATCTATTTATGGCAGCAAAAAGTCTTTTTCTAATTTCTTCACGCAGCCCTATTGGCTCCATAACTTCGATCTTTTCACCCATAGCAAGTAACTGACTTGTTAGCTCTGGAGTTAAGCAAAGTTGGTATTCAAAGTCGCTGTACTCTTTGTGTTCTGTTTTTATCTCTTGTTGAGAGAAATGCAGTGGCAGAGAACGCATATACTCTACATGAACACCGAATACCCGAACAACTACTTTCTGTGGCTTCAATTTGTCATTGACAAATATGCCAACTGTATGAGCATAATATTCTTCTGCATCAAAATCATTGGGGAGTATAAATGAGTCATCTGTCAATTCCATTTCCAAAATACGATCAAGGGCAATATTCCTTATTCCCTCCTGCTCTTTGAGATAGCCGACTACATACCAACGCTGATGGTAAACCTTCATAGCGTATGGCTGCAAGTGAAATATTGACTGATGACCATTGAAAGGTTTATAATCAATCTTCAGTTCCTTTTTTCGTTGCATTGCATCTATGACTGTTTGGAGATATTCAGTTCCTTCAGGAATTTCCTCAAACAAAATTCGATCTTTCATGTTGCGCCCTGCTTCTATCATATTAGACACAGTGAAGGAGTTAAGCAACCACTGACGAGTCTTGTCATTTTTCAGTTGACTGGAAGAAGAAATATAATACTCATAGCTGGATGTATCACATTCGACCTCTACACCAAAAAGTTCTGCAATAGCTTCTCTATGCATGTGGAATGTACGTAATGCAAGCGGTCTACCATCACCGAGACAACTATCTTTCCATCGACAGCTTATCTCCTCAAAAGTTAATCTGCGATGCTGAAGCAGCGTGTTGAGCAACCAGATATAGCGGTTAAAGGTTTTACTTATCATTTTCTAAACTTCCGTGATTTTCAAAATATTATTACTATTTTCTATTATTCAATTGCTTAAACCCTTTTTGTATATCTCATCTAATTGTTTTTCCTACTTTAGATATCTTGATAGCATGTTTTATAGGGTAGAATTCATAATCTTATTTAGTACAAAGTTAACTTTTTTGTATGCAAAAATACTGCATACCACCTAAATATATTAATTTATAGCAATTTTTTTTATGTGTGCAACGTTTCTGCATACTTCACCATTATTTTTGCACACTCATTTTAACATTCTATTCGTCATGGCATACAAAAAAAATCCAAAGAAAAAAGATGCTCTCAGTATAAAGAGAGCTGTAGAATCTCTGCGTTTCCAAATTGATTGGGGTTTAAAACTACTTGGCGCAGAGAAAGGAGATCTATTTCATCAATTAGCAAAAGTAGAGGTTGATTTCATCTCAGAGCTCAACCTCACCCAAGATATTCTTGCTATCAAGAGCCTCGTGGATGGAGTGAAACAGAATTTACAGATAGAGCCCACACCTGAAAGTGGAGACTTCACCCATAGTGTCGTTGCTCTCGCTCTTGGCATTGCCCCAATTAGCCACCTTAGCAACATAAGTTTACCAGAGTCATGGAGAGACCAGATAGAGAAAAAACTACTTACAATCTACTATCCGGAAAAGCTGCGTAACAAAGTCGTAGATTGGGCAAAAGCGAACGGTTACAGCACCTCCAGCTACCTTGGACGTCCAATCGTGAAATTCAAGCAGTTGTACTTAATTATAGAAAGAACAAAATAAGTCCGCTTTTTTTGCTCTGACCATCGCATTTTTTACAAAATACGCTCATTCCATATTAAACATTCCATTCTACTACCGATAAATATCCATTCAATTACAACACATAAGAATTTTCATGATCGTCTTTACATTGAATTTATACGCAAAAGAAAGGGGCTGTCTAAAAAGGGACTTGTTAGACACTCCCCTAAAATTCTTTATTGAGTTACCTATACCCTAACTCTTATAAGAGTCTACGCAAAAATATCGCTTCGTAGAATATAACCGATTACATCTCCCTTATGTACAGTCGCACCTTGCTGTGCACATATCTCCACCACACGTCCGGTAAATCCGGTTAGAATCTTTTCATATTCCCCCCACGGAGTGGAAAGATAACAAAAGACTTCGTCATGCTGATATTTACGCCCGATGAATGGAGCAATGGATGGTCCCTCTACGGAAACTTCCCAAAGTACCTGTCCGTTATCAGGGGCAATAACCGGATCTGCCTTGGCACGTTTCAACTTCTTAATTTCCTCTTCCGAATACCCGTTCTTTGCCATTGCCGCATCCTTAGCATGTTGCAACTCTTCCTCAAAACGCTTTTTGGCAACCCCGGACTTATAATCACGATACTGGCGATCGTGCATAGCCAGTTCAAAAAGTTCTTCGTCATCCTCTCCATATTCCCAGCCATTTTCATCCATTTCCTTTCGATATTCAT
>USSR01000448.1 GCA_900557355.1 uncultured Bacteroides sp. | reverse complement strand
TTAAAGTGTCTTTTGAACTATTCAAATATATTATTTGGATTATTTGTGAGGTAATTTCTGTGTGTTACCTCTTGTTACTTATTTTGTGTGATACTGTTACTTCTGTTACCAAGTAAAATTCGTTCCTTTCCTTATACCTGCATACCTTTGGCATAAATCTTTAACACACAGGCATTATGGAAACGAAACTTCTATTCTTTTTATTGTCAGGTATTTTATTCCAATCAAATATAGGTATATATATGATGGAGCAAACCGAGAAATGTCAGGTTACTTTGAAGATTGCTATTCAAATGCACTCGCATTCTATTTCTATTTTTCCTAATAACTTCTGGAGGAGTTCGTAGATGTTGCTTAGTTGGCATTTACATTAACTGTTATTATGACTATTCCAAAAATGTAGAATGGGATGAATAATTAATTTATCCTGTTAGATGGATATTGTCATTATGTATTTGGGTAAAAATACTTTTCTGAGTTTTCTCTCTTAAATAAAAACAAATCTAAATTTAACCAAGATGAAAGAAAAATTATTGATTTTGGGAGCAATGGTGGCTTTGTGCTGCTCTTGTGCGGGGAATTCTGTATTATTAGATACGGAATCCGAATTGAACGGCTTGAACAATGAGTATGAGCTAGGTACGTTGGAAGTGAGTGATAATGGTCTAAAATGCGAAACTTTGGGTGATGAAGATTCTATTCAGGTTTTGAAGGACAATTATATCGCGGAAATTATGGGACGTATGGAAGTTGCTAAAGAGAAGGTAATGCGTACGGCTTATGGTGCAACATCGCCTAGGGTCGGAGTTTTCAGGGTTGGTTCTTGTGGTAATTACAAGTATTTATCAATAAAAATTGATTGTGAAAACGGAAATAGTAAAACTAGCGTAAGTGGTAATGTTGGAGATACGTATGTTGATGGTGGAGATAATATGCGTCTCGAATTTTGTATGGTGGATGCGGGATTTCGTTATCCGGGGGGAGTCTTTTTGTTTGAGGATGTACCTTTAGAGACCATGACATTGGTCCGTTATCATGATACGGAAGATGGTGGTCATAATGGCGTGTGGTCTGATGATCCTAATTATTATGATGTAATGCATATTTCTGGAATGTCTAAATTAGATTCTAATGCTACATTGGCATGGAATATAAATAGGAATATGACTAAATGGGGCGATATTCCAGTGGGACCTGCAGGTATTAATTATGGGGTCATTGCTCCTGCTGAAATGGCTTCAGGTAATTTGTATTTTGATGATGAAGATCATAATAATAAGAATTGGGCACAAGTTTGGTTAGGCCCCCAAAACCAATATGAACCGCATGGTACATATTATGGAGTCCAGCTGGATCGAAATACAAGATATCACGTATGCCTTAATACGGATAAAACCAATTTCACAAAATTGGTGCGATCAGCTATCTAATTATTAATTTGTTTATAATCAATTCTTATTGGTAAAACTTACCAATAAGAATTGATTTAATTAGCACATAGACATGAAAATATTGTATTTCTTTCTCTTCTCTTTTCTTTTTATTGCTTGCAATACTCCTGTTATAAATAAGAATGATGTTGTTGCAGAAGTGAATGGAGAACAGATTCTTCTTTCAGAATTGGCGTCTCAAAGTAAACAAGAGATTTTTGATATATTGAATACAGCGTATGAAATCAAAAGTCGGGTACTTGCAGGTCTGATCAAACAGAAACTGTTAGAAGATGCAGCCAAAAAAGAAAACATGTCTTTGGAAGAGTTTATCGATTGGTTTGTTCAGCAGAAAATATGTGTAGGGCAGGATAGTTTGAAAAAACGATATGGATTTAATACACAAAGCTTTTATGTAAAAGGTGAATTAATCCCGTTAGTGAAAGGTTCTTTGGAGGAGAAACTATCTTATCAACAGAAACTTCGGAGTCGGATTGTTCAGGCATTGGTTGATTCTTTATATCAAAAGGCGGATATTAAAAGATTTTTATATCCTCCAAAACAGCCGGAATGTGTTGTGAGGGATTTGTGTGTATATTATAGGGGGAATTTAGACTCTCCTGTTTCTTTTATTGTTGCCTCTGATTATAATTGTGAGCGCTGTGTACAATTTGAAAAGACATTGTCCAAGCTCTATGATAATTATAAAGAGCGGGTTAAATTTGGTTTTGTGCATTTTGCAGATGCTCCTTCGTTAGCAGCTTTGGCATGTGAGGCTGCTGGTGAGCAAAAACAATTCTGGACTTTTCATGATACTATATTTAACTATTCAGGAGTAGCAGATTCCGCTTTTATATATAACTTAGCAAAGTCTAAAAGATTGAATATGACAGAATTTGATGCCTACTTACATTCTTCTGACAAATATAAGGAGATGGATAAGGTCATCAATCAGTTAGTAGAAAGGGGGCTGATGGCTACTCCTACCATCATAATTAATGATCGTTTGGTGTACGTCACAAACAGCTATGAAGAATTGTCCAGACTATTGGAGTATGAACTATAACACAAAAGATAAAAGATGAGACTTTACTTTAATCTGAATAAGATAACTTATCTGTTTCTAATGCAGGCTTTATATCTTTGTATTGCTTGTGAGGAGCCGTTTGATGTAGGTATGCCGATCCCGGAAGATGCCATAGTATTTGATGGAGTGATAACCGATGAACCCCCACCCTATTATTTTGTATTAAGTAAACCGTCAACTAAACTGAAATACCCTGAAAATCGTAGTTTTGATAGGATTAATGATGCAGAAATTGTTATTGTTGATTTGACAACAGGTATAAGAGATACATTACAGAATGCCAAATTGACTGGTTATCAGGATTTTCGATTTTATGATCACTATAGAGATAAAGATGTTACTGTTTATATGAAATGGCTTCCTGGTGAAACGCCTGGTGGACTTTATGTTACTAATAAGATTTATGGAGTTGAAAATCATACCTACGAACTTCATATCAAATACAAAGGAAAGGAATATACAGCATGTGAGCGGATGGTGCCTAAAACTCCAATAGACAAAATAGTAATGAAACGTATTGATACTGGAGAAGGTGAACCTAATGAAACTCCATGTATCAGTTTTTATAATCCTCCTGAAGAGCATAACTATTATTTGCTTAAAACAGATTTTTGTTCTTCAAAAGTGCTTCGTGTCGCATCTGTTTATAATCTATATTATGGAACAACGAATAGTGCCGGTTGGCCATATTCTATTTTGGATGATGAATATTTGGCGGAAAATGTGATAGACTATGTTGTGAGCGAGGGAGAGCAGTTTGTACTCCCTAATCGTCCGGGGTTTAGCTATCCTGTAAGTGATTCCATTTGGATAAAAATGCAGTCCATATCTGAAAATTGCTATCAGGTGTTTGATCAAATGATTAAGCAAATACGTTCGGATGGTGGAACTTTCTCTCCGCGTCCGACCTCTGTAAAAAGTAACATTGATAATGGTGCTTATGGAATATTCCGTGTCAGTGCTATCTCTGAAATCTATTTTTATAAGAAACATAGGATTTGATGGAAAAATACCTGTTATTATTTATATTATCCTGCTGTGGAAATTTCACCATATGTAATGCTCAGACGATTACTGTCAGAGGTCGTGTGACCGACAGAAAAACCGGAGAAGTGCTCTCGGATGCTAACATTGGAGACCTGATGTCGAGAACAGGAGTAGCTGCCAATACGTATGGGCTATATTCCATTCGTATTAAAGGTGGACGTTGTGTCTTAAGATGTTCGATGCTGGGCTATGTAACCCAAATGGATACGTTGACTCTGACTGCAAATTCGGTTCATAATTTTGCTTTGATGCCCGATAACTATCAACTAAGTGATGTAGAGGTAATGGGAAATCAGAAAGCAGGAGGACAGTTGACATTGAACCAGAAAGATATTCAGGCACTTCCCACTTTAGGAAGTGAACCTGATGTATTGAAGTCATTACAATATCTTCCGGGAGTCATTAGTGGCAATGAAGGTTCCAATAATATATCTGTTCGAGGGAGTAATCAATGGGGTAACTTGATATTGCTGGATGAGGCAATGGTTTATAACCCGAATCATGCATTGTCTTTCTTTTCTGTGTTCAATAACGACGCTATACAGCAAGTGAGTCTTTATAAATCTTATTTTCCATTGAAGTATGGTGGAAGAACTTCGTCTGTTATT
Organism: uncultured Bacteroides sp.; assembly: GCA_900557355.1. Classification (GTDB taxonomy): domain Bacteria; phylum Bacteroidota; class Bacteroidia; order Bacteroidales; family Bacteroidaceae; genus Bacteroides. The sequence goes on along the minus strand of USSR01000448.1, from coordinate 1,720 downwards.
GATGTCAAAATGCGCGAAGGAAACAATCAGGAGAAACACCGGAGTGCTACAATTGGAGTTATCGCTTCTAAAATCCAGTTGGAAGGTCCGATAAAGAAAGGGAAAACATCTTACCTGGTAGCTGGTAGATTTGCTTATCCGGGAGCTGTACTTAACGTACTGAAACAGTTTCGTGGTACTAAAATGAGCTTTTATGATGTAAACGCCAAAATTAATTCTACATTAAATGACCGGAACCGGATTTTCTTTTCAGTATATAATGGCGGCGATCATACTTTTTTTAATCAGCTGGTACGCGGTTATGGCATGAACTGGGGAAATACTACCGCTACTTTTCGATGGAACCGCGTCTGGACAGATCAATTGTCGGGAAACTTCAGTGCTATTTTTAGTAATTATTATTATCGCTATAAATCAATAACGGATGGAATGAAGTTCTTGTGGAAATCGAATATCCAATCTTATCAATTGAAGTATGATGCGGATTATGCTGTTAATAATGCGTTACATATCAGGAGCGGACTCTCTGCGCATGTGTTTACCACAATGCCCGGAAGTATTAGCAGTTGGGGGGATTTTAGTAATGTTGTTCCCTACCGGATGGACAGGCGGTCTTTATTGGATATGGCAGCCTATGGAGAAGCGACTTATAAAATTTCATCGGCATGGCAGTTGAATGGGGGAATCCGTTTACCTGTTTTTTACACTCCTAAAGTTGGAGAACTCAAACAAAAGTGTTACATAATACCTGAACCGAGAGCCGAGTTGTTCTACTTCCCCGGAACCGGAAACCGTTTGCACGCGGCTTTCACGCAGTCTTCACAAAACCTGCATATGTTGTCTAATTCCTCTGTGGGTATTCCTTCTGATATGTGGATACCTGCTAATGGACAACTGAAACCTGCAGTGATGAAGCAAGTGGCTTTGGGATATGAGAGAAGCCTGGCGAAAGGAATGTATACTCTCTCTCTGGAGACTTATTATAGAAAGACCAACCATATCGTTGATTTTGTAGATAATGCGAATATCTTTTTGAATAATCAGATAGAAACACAGTTGACTACTGGTTACTCAAAGGCCTATGGAGCGGAATTTTATATATCTAAAAACAGTGGGCGGCTAACCGGATGGATTAGCTATACCTTTTCACGTGCCCGGAATTATATTGCTACTCTTGGAGATAAAGAATATCCGCCTGTCTATGATCGTCCACATAGCTTGAAGATATTTCTGAATTATGAGGCCGGACGTAAGCGGAGGTGTGCTTTTGCAGCTACCTTCTCGTACAATTCAGGGATGAATCTGACATTGCCTATTGCTCATTACCGGGTGAACGGTACAGCTTTCTATATCTATTCTACAAGAAATGGTTATCGTGCTCCTGCCTTTCATGAATTGAATTTATCCATGACTTGTAAAACTGGCAAAAGAGGTCGATTGATTCTTTCTGTGATGAATGTATATAACAGAAAAAATGTGTTTACTATCTATACGAGTAGAGATGACTATGATTTCTCTGATATTGGCATGCATAAAATGTATTTGTATGGTGCACTGCCATCTATCTCTTATCAATTTACATTTTAGTTAGTTTGAACTATAGTCTGTTATTCTATGTTTTTTTGTACTTTTGCACTCGTTACAACCATAAACCCCGTAAAGAGTGATGAACCAGATAAATTCCGTATGCGTATATAGCGCTTCCAGTACCAAGATAGAT
>USSR01000447.1 GCA_900557355.1 uncultured Bacteroides sp. | reverse complement strand
AGATAACCCCGTGCCCGTATTGCTGGCTTCTAATTTGCCCGATTATCGTATTTATACAGATAAGAAGCGTTTGATGCAGGTTGTCACCAACTTTATCAATAACGCCCTTAAGTTTACGAGCGAAGGGCAAATCACTCTTGAGTATCACTTTAAGGAGGATACCAATGAGATAGAATTCTCCGTAATAGATACGGGCATCGGTATTGCTCCGGATGCGGTGGGGCAGGTGTTCGACCGCTTTGTGAAACTTAATACTTTTTCCAAAGGCACCGGTCTGGGATTATCCATCTGCCGGAGTATTATCGAGCATCTTGGCGGCACTATCGGGCTTGAGTCTGAGGTAGGCGTCGGTAGCCGTTTCTGGTTTACGCATCCTTGTGCCGAGTCGGCATAATCAAAACTATTATTCATGAACTAAAAAATTAGTAGACTAATGAAGAACAAAACATGGAAATATTGGGTTGTTGCATCAGTTGCATTGTTGCTGGTCGGTTGTGGCGGCGGTGCAAAGAAACAAACTAATGAGGAAGCAAGTATGGATAGCACAACTATGACATGTGACGGTTTGAAAACCCTACAACTGGATGGAGTGAAGGTCACTTGGATACAGGATAATGCCAAAGAACGTCTTATGGAGAGGACGCTTTTCGCCGATGCCAGTGATGAGCTGATAGATAGCTTGAAGTTGGCGGATGGGATACCTTCGTCCATGAGCACTTTTCTGGTAGAAACGGACGGTGTCCGGATTTTGTTTGATACGGGAATGGGAGCGCCGGATAGCCGTTTATTGTCGGGGTTGGCCTCTTTGGGAGTAACCCCCGCTGATATCAAGTATCTGTATCTCACCCACTTCCACGGTGACCACATCGGAGGGATGATGAAGGGAGATAGCATTGTCTTCCCTAATGCCGAGGTGTATGCATCGAAAGTGGAGTATGATGCCTGGCTCAAGATGCCTTCCGATAGGAATGCGCAAGTGGTGAAGACCATGAACGCTTATAAGGATCGTTTACACCTGTTTGAATTTGGTGAAACCTTGCCGGGGAATGTGGTTACCATGAATGCGGAAGGGCACACTCCCGGCCATACGGTATACCAGGCAGGCAAGCTATTGGTGATAGCCGATTTGATTCACGGGGCCGCTCTTCAATTGGAACATCCCGAAATCTGTGCTGCGTATGATATGGATAAGGATGCGGCGGTGAAGTCACGTAAACACTTCCTCCGGTATGCCAAGGAAAATGGATTGACAATGGCGGGAATGCATTTGCCGCCTCCGGGATTTAAATAGTACTTTCCGGATGGGACGTGATAGGGGGTGTTTCTTCACTCCCTTTTGACTTTTCCTCCGTTTTCGGGCGCTTGGCAGGGGAGGGCTTCTTCCCGTATTTGCGTTCTTTTTCCCAAGCGGCTTTTCTTGCTTCGTATGCTTCGTATTGCTTTTCTAAATAGTTGTCGGCCATGATTTTATTGTTTTAATTAGAGATTGTTCATCGTTGGGTGGGCAATGAAAACTCTTGCCAGTCATATTCCTCTCCGTTTTCGTCGGCTACGGCAATGCGGAAGATGACTTCTCCCGTCTTTATCCGTTCTCCGGCGCTGATGCTGGCGGTGTATTTCACGCCTTCGCGGGGGGGGGGTTGTTCTTGGATGGCGAGATATAGACGTGCTTCATGCCCGTGACTTCCGCCACTACCGGCACCACGTTGAAGGCGGTCCTGTTTCCCTCGTTCATAATTTCGAAGACAACTTTGCAATTCTCCCCCGCATTGATTACGTGGTCGCGGCTATCGTCGATGAAACGTATATTGCGTATCTTCAGGTTGTTGATGGCGGAGGGGCGCGTTTCCGGTCGGGGATTATAGGTGGGCTGGGTTCTCTCTACCCGGTAGCTGTATTCTTCCGTTTGTTTGGGGGCGGTGGCGGCAATGGTTCCCACAATAGTGCCGATGGCAGAACCACGGTAACCTCCTCTCCATCCTCGGTTGTTCTCGCCTATCAGCCCGCCGATGGCGCCTCCTACATTGCCTCCGATGGCGGCTCCCGCCAATACGGCGCCCGGGTCACCCGCCGCCATGCGGTTGGTGCTACATCCGCTACACAATATGGCTAATGCCAATATCCCTATAAAATGCATGCTAATCAGTTTCTTCATATCAAAATCCTATTTTAGTATGTATATGCGCATTAGAACTCTGTAAAGGTATGGATAAAATTTTGTTTGCTGAAATGCGGCTTCTTAATATTTTGATTGATTTAGCTTAAACTTGATTTTAGTAATACTCAGGGTTTTATTGTTCCAACGAATTCCCCGACAATTCTGAATTCTTCAGAGTTTTCTTCATTGATGATTATAGGGTTATAATTAGCATTTTGGGGTTCAAGTACAATTTCTTCGTGTGTCCAATTTTCTGGCCCTTCTTGTTTCTTTTTACTATGGTATGTTTTGATCGAATAGCCTCCTGTATAGTCAGCATCATAAAAGTTGTAATGTTGTGCCAGTACTATTTTGCCTTGCCGGCTACCTGCGGGGTTAGCTCTGAAGACACAGTAGTCCCCATCATTTATGATTGGTTCCATAGAATGCCCTGTGGCCTGCACTATATACATATTTCGGTTCAGCTTCCCTATGCCTTCCACTCTTATCCAGCCAAGTTCATCTACAATTTCCCCTTCTCCAAAATAGCCGCAGGCTGCTTTTATGGAATAAAGAGGAAGGAAATCTATATACTTGACGTCATCATTAATTTCCGGTTCTATGCGTATTTCTTTCCTCTCTTCATGCAGAGGTTGTAGTTGGTTCATGAAATGTTGGGATAACGCAGAATCGCAAAAATACACGTAGCAACCTTTCATACCTCTTGTCATTAAGGTTCTATAAGTGTTTTTTATAATCTCATCAGCATCTTGTAAAGCCTGTTTCTTATTTTCTTTTAGCAGAGACTTGAAACCTTTTACAGATTGGTCATGTTTGGAACGCTGGGTTACATCTGTGCTTACCTTGTTATTTTCATATCTCATATCTTTGCCAACAATGACCCCGATATAATCCAGTTCTAATCCTTGGCAGGTATGGATACATCCGATTTCATTGACCGAATTGCTCCCGATAATCCAGAGATTTTTATCAGAACTGAGATTCCATCTTTTCTTGAAATTGAACTCTGGTATTACTATGTCAAAAGCATCAGGGTCTTTTTTACTATTCCAGTCCCAGCAATAACCCGCTACGACTCTTGCACGATTGTTTATTTTATTTTTTACTTTTATTGTGTCGAGTAATTCATTGGGGTCAGAAAAAATTTTGAAATCATAATCTTCTGATGAAAGGTGAATGTTAGCGGTCTCTTTTATTTGCAACGTGTTGTCCAGCCAACTGAGGTATCCGTCCGACCCGTTACAACGGAATTGAGAACTTAATTTGGCATAATGTGCAATGGCGCCACAACTTTCCGCAACTTTCTCAATAGCCTTTTTGGAACCGATGTCTTTAATATGTACTCTTTGCCTATCGTCAACAAAGAATACAGAGAATTTAGCGGCACGTATGATTTCAAGAATCTGGTTTTCGCCAAGGTTGCCGTATAGACCACTTTTAAGGTTTAACCGATGGGCTTCATCAATAATTAGAGCATCAAAAACATTTGCCGGCGCATCTATAAAGCTCCCGCTTCCAACAAATAAATTATTGATAAAACTCTTTTGATAACTACCGCTGAGTTTTACGGTGTATACATCTCTCGGTGCTGCATTTTTGGATACATACTGGGCTACCAACCCTTCTTTGGTCAGTTGTATCAGAAGATTTACGGCCACAACACTTTTACCTGTGCCGGGTCCTCCTTCCACAATTAAGACATGTTTTTTCCCGCTTGCGGTATTCCGTGCCAGTTCTAATGCCGTTTCGTAAACAGTCTTTTGATCGTCCAATAAAACAAACTCCTGATTGCCATGTAGCATGGAGAGTAAAGTGTCTGCTAATTGCTTGGAAGGTCTCAACTTCCCTTTATCAATAAGCCAGATGATATCGTCTTTAGCTCCGAATTTGATGCGTTTCTTAATGAAATCTTGTAACTTCTGGGCATCAGATTTAAAGAACACAGGTGCCTTTTCAATGTATTCCCGATAGCATGCATTGGCTATGATATTATCTGATTGATAATTGTGCAAGAAGGCACATGGAGAAAGTTCTATTTGTTGTTCTCTGATTGTCTCATTATAGTTTGTCAACATATAAGCATAAGACCATGCCTGATATGATGGGTGGGTAACTTCGCTTTCTCCGTGTTGGAACCGGGTTTGAACCACTCCGGACTTACTTGATAATTTGGCCTGTTCCCATTGCTTAAGTTCAATGATGACTATGTTTCCTTTCTGATTCTCATCTAATCCGGAAATAATAAAATCGACTCGTTTAGAAGTTAATGGTATCTGGTATTCAATTGCAATGCTGGAAGTGTCCGGTATGTCTGGCGTATCAATGACCTTATACATATACATCATTGAATTTCTCCATGACCTCACCTCGTTTGGAGAAGTATGTCTTCCGAGATGTGCCATAAATGCATGATCTATTTCATCTGCAATATTTCCGTTGAAGACATCTCTTATGAATCCTTTTTTAGAAGCATGGTAAACAATCATAGTTCAGTATATTTTTTAGCGTTTCCTTTTGACTTGTCTACTGGATATTTCTCCGCATTCTTTGCAAGTTTTGTCAATATGATTTCTTTAAGGTCTAAATCATATTTATGTGCTATAAGAAATGCATAATTCATTATATCGGCCAGTTCCTCTTTTACTTTATCAATATTGACTTCTTGGGCATTTTTCCAAAGAAAAGCCTCATTTAGTTCCGAAGCTTCTATCGAAAGTGCTAAGGCTAAATCTTTTCCATTATGGAATTGATCCCAATCTCTTTCTTGTGTGAATGAGACGATTCTTTCCATAATTTCTTGCATTTCGGATTTGTTAGTTTTCATGGGCTTTCTATTTTTGTGAAGAATATGTTATAACTTGATTGTGTGACAAAGGTATAAAAGAATTCTCTAAAAATAAGAAAAACCCCGTCACTTATTGTGTTTTCTCTCGAATAACTTTACCTTTGTTTCATTAACTCAAAACCGGTAAGTCATGAAATACAAATTATTAGTTCTTGATGTGGACGGAACCCTGCTCGATAGTGAAAAGAAAATCAGTAAGCGCACGTTGGCCGCCTTGTTGAAGGTGCAACAGATGGGCGTGCGTATCGTGCTGGCTTCCGGCAGACCGACGTATGGCCTTATGCCTATTGCCAAAACTCTGGAATTGGGCAACTACGGAGGCTTCATCCTCTCCTATAACGGTGGGCAGATTATCAATGCCCAAAACGGCGAACTCCTGTTTGAGCGCCGGATAAACCCCGAAATGTTGCCCTATCTTGAAAAGAAATCCCGTAAGAACGGGTTTGCTATTTTTACGTATCACGAAGATACCATTATCACCGACTCGCCTGAAAACGAGCACATACGCCGCGAAGCAGAACTGAATGGACTGAAGATTGTGACGGAAACGGAATTCTCAATAGCGGTGGACTTTGCCCCATGCAAGTGCATGCTGGTCAGCGATGACGAAGAAGCGCTGGTGGGCTTGGAAAACCACTGGCGCCGGAGATTGAACGGAGCGCTCGACGTGTTTCGCTCAGAACCCTATTTCCTCGAAGTGGTGCCCTGCTCCATTGATAAATCCAATACGCTGGGTGCTTTGCTTGAGAAACTGGGTGTCAGTCCGGAAGAAGTCATCGCCATTGGCGACGGAGTTTGCGATGTCTCCATGATACAATCCGCCGGGCTGGGCATTGCCATGGGAAACGCACAAGACTCTGTAAAGGTTTGTGCCGACCGGATTACCGCATCC
>USSR01000446.1 GCA_900557355.1 uncultured Bacteroides sp. | reverse complement strand
GATTCTTATTATAATGTATGCCAGAAATTTGTATTCTTATATAGCACTATTTATGTGGTGGGTAAAGGTACAGTAGGTACTTATGTGAATATCTTGGAGTGGATTAGTGATGAAGAAGCGGAACAGTATAAGAAAGAGGAAGGACTCTAAACTATAATCGGAAATAAATATGAAAGATATAATGAAATATTATTTGCAATTGATTACGTTAGTGTTTTGTCTCTTCGTATCTGCTTGCAGTGATGATGACGAGACTACAACGCCTGTATTCCCGGATTTGCAGAAAATAGAATGTGAAGTCGGAGATACCAAGACACTGACTTTTGAGGCTGCCGATAACTGGATATTGACTTCCTCATCGTTATGGTGCTATTTTGAACAGGATGGTGAGAGGACGTTCGTTTGTTCAGGCAATGCCGGAAAGCAGACAGTCACTATCCATATTAGTGATGATGCTACCGAACTGTTAAAATCTTATAAGGCAGAGCTGACTATGAAGCTGGCAGGAAGCCAGCAGGTGATAGCGGAGGTGACGCGTCCGTCTACTGGTTATGAAGTTCGGGCTTTCAATGCGGACAAGTCTGTAATGTACACAGAAAAAAATCCTTTTGTCATCAATTTTGATGGAACTGACATATTGGTGTTAGAAGCTAATGAGGATTGGGCTTTGAAAAGTAACCCCGAATGGATGGAATTCAATCGTAGAGCATCAGACAGCGAAGTTGTATCTGGCAATGCCGGAGATAATGTCAGCGTCATTCCACAGATGATAATGCAATATAAAAAGAATGAAATTACCGGCTTTCTGACAATTGAAAGTAGAAGCGGAGCTGTTGCAAAAGTTCCTGTGAAGTATGAAGGTATTCCTGCTGATAGAATTATTGGTACTCTGAAAGACAACATAGAAGTCTCGGTTGATGGAGAAAGTTATACTGCAGGCGATAATAGTTATGATAGCGAGGGAGTTCCTGTAACGGTAATGGCTAAGAATGATGAATATACCTTGGTATGTGTGGAATATGTGGCAGAACGGAATCAGATGACATGGGAGCTTGAATATTCTTATACAATAATGGATTCCTTTAATCGTTGGCTTTGGATAGATGATGATAAAGAAGGGAATATTAATATAGCAGCAAGCGCAAATAATTCGAAAGCAAGAACTGCGTATGTATTAGCATTTCCTAACGTTATATATGCTGAAATTAAGGATCATCTATCCGATCTTGTTTTACTTGAAAAGGGGATTCCAAAGGAATATGATGAAAATATAATTGCTGATATAAAACAGGAAGGAGTGGCAGGAGATCTGATATCTTTGGTTAAAGAAAGTGGTGAACCTATTTTGGATGGTACAGGCAATCCTGTGAAAGCTGTACCTTCGGATATGCCAGATGAACAATTAGAAAGTGAATATGGTACTACAAATGTATTTTTGGTTTCATCGTTGACTTTAGGTGTTAATTATGATCCATTCCATATTATTGTAAATGGCTACTCCGGTTGGAATTTGCAAGCTGAAACTAAGCATAATGGTCAGGATACCGTATGGGAAGGAATTGAAGTTGAGGGAAGGTATATGACAAGTGCATTTGTCAATGTTTCAGGCATGGACGAAAGCAAGAATGGAACAAAGCCTATGGTTATTAAATTAATGGATAATGAAACTATTTTAGGAGTATTGCTGATTCAACCCCGATATGAGGATTGATAACATGTAAAATTTAGCTTATATGAAAACTAAGATATTATTTATAAAAATGTTTGTCCTTTCTTGCATGTTGTTTACTTTAGGGTTTACAGCTGGAAGTTGCTCTGACGATGATGACGTACTTCAGGCAGGATATGGATATGCTCAGTTCAAACTTTATAAAGGTGTTTCGACAGGTACACGTGCCAGTACGAATGAGCTGGATTATTTGCGTGATGCGCAAAAAATGAAAATCGTGCTTATCAATCAGGAAGACGGTACTGAAATTGTACAGACTGTCGGTCTGGAAGCGATGGGCGACGATAGTGAATTTGGCTTGAGAAGTGACAAACTTCAATTGATGGTCGGAACTTATCAGATTATCGGTTTCTATCTGTTTAAAGCAGATGGAACTACGCAGGATTTGAAACAGATTCTTTCCGGCGAACCGGATAAAAAGACAATTTTGACTGTAGTAAATGGTGGGTTAGCTGTACAAGACATACAGGTGAAAGTAGTGAATCGAGGGATAGTGAAATTTACTATAACTAAAAATTTTCTACCATCCACTCGGGCAATAGGCGAAGATTATGTTTTCTCCGATATCAAATACATCAATGTAACGGTACAGGAACTGTTTACGAAAAAAGAGACGACTCTTGAGAATATTGCCGTAAAGTATACAGAGAAGCTGGATGATAGTGGAAAGAAGATATCCGTGGCTGTCAGTGATTCATTATTCCGTCTTTCTGCCGGTAAATATAAGATTAAAAGTTATACGACTAAAAAGAAAAATAAGGGATCTTTGGAATATGGAGAAGTAAACGGTGCTGACTTTGAAGTGCTGGATAATGTGACTACTGAAGTTAACGTTCCGATTAATTTCAGTAAAACTACCGGCAGTATTAAGGACTATCTTGTTCTGAAAGAAATGTGGGAAGCCTTGAAAGGCCCGTCTATTCCGGAAAAGAATCAGAAGGGATGGAGTTATTCGGGTACTACATATCCTTTAGGTACTAACTGGGATTTCAATAAAGATATTGATTTGTGGGGAGATCAACCTGGTGTCGATTTGGATGCCAAAGGACGTGTCACAGGTCTTTCTATCGGTGCGTTCGGTCCTGAAGGTGATATTCCTGAATCTTTGGGAGACTTAACGGAGCTTAGAACTTTATCTTTAGGTAATCATGCCGACCAAGTAGGTGATAATATCATTGAGAAGACGATGGGAACTGAATTGACTGAAGTACAGAAGAACTCTATAAGGAGTGATTATTATAATAAGTTTGTAAAGGTGGATATTGAATCGTATTTCTCCGAACCGATACAAGCTGCTTTGAAGTGGCAGAAAGAGGGGATACCCAGTCGTTTTTCTCAGCCTACTGTAAATAGCAAAGCCAATCGTCCTTCTTTGAAAGATGTCCCGGTCAATCGGTTGACAAATGGAATTCATAGAATACCCGCTTCTATTGGAAACTTGAAGAAATTGCAATATTTGTATATTGCCAACGGTAAATTCGAAGGATTTGAACCGGGGACTGACCTAAGTGGGCTGGAGAATCTGACAGACCTTGAAATTTACAATTGTCCGTCTATGACAAAACTTCCGGAAGAACTGAATAAACTGCCGAACCTTCAATCATTCAACTTGGCGAGTAATCCGAGTTTGGGAGATTTTCATGAGGATTTAGGTAAGTTTGTAGCCAGCGAAAGTATAAGTAAAACATTGCAGATCTTTTATTTGACTTATAATAAACTGACTGTTTTGCCGGATATGTCAATGGTGAAAAAACTTGGTAAACTGGATTGTGCATACAATCAGATTAAAAAGATTGAGAAAGCATTCGGTAGTGATGTTATTTTGGTACAATTGTCAATGGATCACAATCAGATAGAGGAATTGCCACGTGATGAAAGTGGACATTTCTGCGGATATGCTGATGTGGAGTCTTTCTCTTTTGCTTATAATAAATTGAAGAAATTCCCTAATATATTCAGTTCGCAATCTGTATATGTAATGTCTTCTGTTAATTTTTCATTCAATGAAATTGATGGATTTGAGGGTGAAGAGAATGGAACTTTTAATGGCGTAAATGCCAGTACGATTGCATTGGGGGGGAATAAATTGAAAAAATTCCCGAAGATACTGTTTGATACAAATTCTCAGGTGTCAGCTTTAGGACTGAACGGTAATGGAATAGAAGAGATACCGAAAGGTACATTCAATGCATCAAAATATTCGTATATGATGAAAACATTCGACTTGACTTATAATCACTTATCAAAGCTTCCGGATGATTTTAATGGGAAAAATATGCCTTTCCTTTATGGTGTGGATCTAAGTAACAACCGCTTTACGGAAGTTCCTACCGGACCGATGGACGCTGCCACATTAACTGTTTATGCTGTACGTAACCAGCGCGATGAGAATGGTAACCGCTTGTTGAGAAAATGGCCGGGCAATTTAGGCTTATGTCCGAGTTTGAGACAATTCTGTATTGGTGGAAATGATTTGCGAAAGATTTCTGATACGATATCATCGGCTATTATCGTTTTTGAGATAAAGGATAATCCAAATATCTCTCTCAATCTTTCCAATGTTTGCGATCTGATTAAAGAGGGAAGATATCTCCTCATCTACGATCCGGAACAGGATATTCGTGGATGTGATTATTTGAAAGAATAAATAGATAAATAACAAAAAAGAATCTATATGAAACCATTGTTTAAAATATATTTATGCCTCTTTGCAAGCTTGTGTTTTATTGCTGCTTGTGATGATTCGGATGAGGAAGGCATTTCTGGCTTCACCATCGATGCCCAGGAGTTCACCTTGGGTGCTACAGGTGGAATGGAGTCGGTGAAAGTGGCTTCGGGTACTAAATGGGTGGCAAAGGTCAACCAGCCTTGGGTGAAGGTGATGCCTGCTAATGGTGTCGGAAGCACTAATTGTGAGATTGTAGTGGATTCTACACTTTCTAATGATGTGAGACATGCTGTCGTGACGTTTGTACCGGAAGGACAGTCTAAGCAAGAACTGAAAATACATCAGACCGGATATGGAAAGATGATAGGTCTGGATAAATATGAAGTGGAAGTTGCCAGTATGGCTAACGAGGATAAAAGATATTTTGATATATCGGTGACTACAAATGTCAAATTCAAGGTCGATTATCCTTTGATGGGCTCTTGGGTGACTACTTCCAAAAGACAACCTGATATATCTTTGGATTATGGAGCTCGTCCCCGTACCATCAAGATGCGATTTAAGTGGGATATGAATACGGATCCGAAAGAAAGAATCGCTTCGATTAAGTTCCTTCCGGTGAACGAGGAAGATGAACTGGAGAAAGAGGTAGCTTTGACTATAAAACAGGAAGCTTCACCGGAAATAACAGATGATAGACGGGGAGATTCCATTGCTATTGTCATTGCAAGTACCAAATTGCGTTCAATGATAAGTTGGGATACCAGCGAACGTCTTGACTATTGGGCAGGCATAACCGTATGGGAGAGAACTGATAAAGGTGTGACTCCAGAACAAATCGGTCGTGTACGTTCTGTTGAATTCAAAATGCTGAATACAAAGGAGGAATTACCTGCTGAAATCGGTAAAATCAAATATTTGGAGACATTGGTTGTTGCTAGTAACACGAATACGCAGTTGCTTCCTGCTACTTATAGGATTGGAAACGCATTAAAGGGATTGCAGCATCTGAAGAATCTGACAATAAATGCGATGGGTATTACAACTATCTCAAAATCAGAATTAGAAGGATCTTGTCAGATTTTAACTAAATTGGATTTGAGTAGTAATAACTTTACGGCTATACCGTCTGACTTACAATCCAAAAACTTCCCGGAACTGACTCATTTGAGTTTGACAGGTAATCGTCGATACAGTTCAATTACAGATTTGAACGATACACGTGAAAATCTCGGCTTGAAATTTGATGCGAGTAATAATTATAATTTTAAGAACTTGTTGAAGTGGGAAAAACTGAAATCGTTGTCATTATCCTATAATTTGATATATGGGGAATTACCTACATTCATTAATTCATGGTCACATTTACCGGAAGTTCCTGCTTATACCGATGAAGATATTCAGAGTAACGATACATTAAACAGTGCAAGCGATGAAGTGAAGGAAAAATTAAAGACTATTCCAAGGATTCTGCCTAATGTCGAGAGGTTCACTATTAACTTGAACTAC
>USSR01000445.1 GCA_900557355.1 uncultured Bacteroides sp. | reverse complement strand
CTTACCCAACTTTTTCCACTTATAGAATATGCCTTAATCGCATTTTTATCAAGGAAAGGTGCGCCATCTTCACCAAGCAATAAATAATGACCATCTACAATATAGTCATCTATCAGTCCAACTTGACCTGTTGCACCATAATAAGGGTACAACCTATCTATTTGTTTACCCTTTATTCGTAAATTACGTTCATTTGAATTAATAGGTTTCCGTAAATTGTCTAATACGTCTGCAACTTGATCAAGCCTGCAAACTGCCCAACCATTAGGCAACTGCGTATAATGTCTGTTATCACAAGGTGTGAAGTCAGGATTTATACGTTTCAAGAGTTCGATGGCAGGCTCATCATTCGGATTTTGGGGTACGAGTTTGCCGTGAATGGCAAGATCAAGGATTTTGCTTTTGGCTTGCTTGATGACGGTCTGCAAGTCAGCTTTGCCTTGCTCTATTTGGTCAATAAGGAAGAACCAACGCTCAATCTCACAAACTATGCGACGTTGTTCAGAAATAGGTGGAAGTGGTAGCTGCAAAGAAAGCAATAACTCTCGTTTTAGTCCTGGTATCAGACCATTAGCTTTGGATATTATATTCTCTATGTTATTCTTTACAACAGCTTTTATATATTTAATATCGGTATAATTTGTATATCCCCTTACAGCCTGTATCTGACGAGCTATATGAGCTACACCAATATTATTAATTGCCATTTTTCCTACACCAGCACCTTTACATACTACAAGCAAATCGTTTAAATAAGAATAAACAGAAGGGGATTCTGTCCAGCGGTTTATAATAAGTTGCTCGTTTTCAATATTGCTTGCCCCAATAATATAAGGTATGCCTGCAATATTGGCATTATATTTTTCAGGAGGAAAATCTTGTCCAGAGACAAGTTCTAAGATTTCTCCTAATGTTGTCCACACCCATACCTCAGGCACTTCAAACGGCACGTTCTCATAATGGTACGTATCAGAAGAAACAGTTTTCTTACTTTTCTTTATCTTTCCCTCCTTTATCAAACGTTCTTTCTCTTCCTTAATACGTTCAAGTAAAACAGATGCAGGTTCATCATTTGGATCTTGTGGGACAAGTTTTCCTCTAATAGCGAGGTCTAATATTTTCTGTCGTAGTTTCTTTGTGTCCATTAGTCCTCGATATTTGCCATTAATTTTTGAAGTTCAGCCACCGCTTTACTTATGTTATCACTTTTCTCTTTGAGAATATCAATTAATTCTGATAATGAATAGTCTACTTCATCTCCGCCCTGTTTTATCCAAGATACATCAAGGCTAGTCTTGTCACGAGTTATTATTTCATCACAAGTATATTTACGCCAACGCCCATTCGGATTATCCTCAGCATTATATGTTTCTACACGAGCATTTATATCCTCCGCATGATAACACGAAACGAAATCATCAAGATGATGCCTTTGCATTGGATTAGTAGCCAATGTATGCTTTACATCCGTACGATAATCATAAAACCAAATATCCTTCGTACCACTACCTTTTGTAAAGAATAATACATTAGCTTTTACACCTTGAGCATAAAATATACCAGTCGGCAAACGCAAAATAGTATGTAAATTAAATTCCGAAAGTAGTTTCTTACGAATCACTTCTCCAGCGCCCCCTTCAAACAGTACGTTATCAGGCAAAACAACCGCTGCACGTCCGCCTGTTTTGAGCGAAAGCATTATATGCTGTAAGAAATTCAATTGATTATTTTTCGTTTCAACATAAAAATCACTTCGATTAATGTCGACAGAACCAGAAGGACGGGTTCCAAAAGGCGGATTAGCAAGAATGACATTCACTAGTATATTAGGTTCTTTTTCTAAAGAGTCCTGACATATGATAGGACTTCGGTCAGTACCAACACCATGAAGATACAAGTTCATCGAAGCTAATGTAACAACCAAAGGAGTATTATCCGAACCATGTAGAGCTTTATTCCGCAAAAAGTCCCGTTTGCCTTTGTCTTGTGATTGTTTTTTCATGTAGTCATAAGCAGCCAAAAGAAAACCACCAGTTCCACAAGCCGGGTCACAAACCGTTTCCCCAATCTGAGGACGAGTTACATCAACCATTGCCGATATAAGAGAACGAGGAGTAAAATACTGACCTGCTCCACTCTTTTTATCTTGTCCATTCTTCTCTAAAATACTTTCATAAATAGCCCCCTTAACATCACCATCCATTATAAGCCATTGCTCCTCATTAATCATTGTTATGACTTTCTTTAAATATACAGACTTATCTATTTTGTTTTGAGCTTTCGTATAGATAGTACCAATCAGATTATCCTGCTCACTCAGTATTCTCAATGTATTTTCATACTGACCTATCAAATCAAGACCATCCAATTCTATCAGGTTTTCCCAACGATATCCTTCAGGTATGGCTGATTCTTCGTCAAGCAATTTAACGTTTTCATCATCCATTTTCAGAAATAACAAATAAGTCAGTTGGGTTATATAATCGGTAAATCCAATACCTTGCCCCGCTAACGTAGTGGCAAGTGTCCAAACCTTTTTAGTCAGACCTTGCTCATTCGAATTTGATTTTGCCATATTAATTTTATGCTACTTTTCTATTATAAATTAAAAACTGAGATAATGAAACAATAGCCTCATTCACCGCTGCTATAGTACCAAACTTACGTATCATCTGAAGCGCTATTGTTTTATCATCTTCCTTTATTTCTTTTATTGTACAAGAACCATTCGCTACAATATAGTTCACAATCTGACGGATAGTATTCTTTTGAGCCTCAGTCATTGTACGCTGTATCTGCCCACACCACAATTCAAAACGTTGGGCAGCCATTGATGACAGGCTACGAAGTTCTGTCACCTGATGATAAGCATATCTGACTAACTGAATAATATTAGTCAAAGCTTCTTTTTCTTCTTTCGTCCCAAAATGTACTACATTGGAAGGGTTAACAATAGAGTATGTATTCCATAATTGAGAAGGAGTAAACTTGTAATTCTCCATTTTCATCCGATTCTCCAAATCCTTAAGCATTGCATAAGTGATAGATTCTCCGTTATTGTTATAAATAATGCGTAAAGCCTCTATCTCATCTCTATGTTCATTTACATATTGTTCAAACGCCTGAGTCGTGTCGTGAGCTTCCTCTATGGAAAATCCTTTCTCAATCAATGTATCTTCACCGGGCATTAAAATTGTGACAAATCCGGCGTTCAGAATACACAGATATTCACGGGCATCGGGATGAATAGCGAGAGGACGCACCAAGCCTTTCCGTTCGTTATTCGGTTCGTTTATATTCACATATTCCGGCAACAGATTATTATCCAAAGCTTCATATATACGAGATGCCATATCCCGCATATCTGTACCAGCCAATCTTATAAACTCATTCCTCTGTTCTTCATTTGCCTTATTATGTATTCTTGACAGACGGCTAGCCAACA
Organism: uncultured Bacteroides sp.; assembly: GCA_900557355.1. Classification (GTDB taxonomy): domain Bacteria; phylum Bacteroidota; class Bacteroidia; order Bacteroidales; family Bacteroidaceae; genus Bacteroides. The sequence continues at coordinate 2,496 of USSR01000445.1, read as the reverse complement.
ATCGCAGATGTTCATCCGGCAGTTCACCATGAGAGATACGCTCTAAAAGTTGCCTGAAAGACAATAATGTTTCAGCATTGCTTCCCGCTCCAGAAGTTGTTACATAATGCTCATGTTCTGTTACTCCCACCGCATCGACTAAGAAAAACAAATCTTTACTATGAGCATTTGGAGTAACATTACGCAGTTGCTCATCACCAATTGTACGTACTCCCCTACCTTTCATCTGAGTATAAAGAGAGTCAGACTCGACATCACGCATAAACATCACCACTTCCAAAGGCTTCACGTCTGTTCCAGTAGCAACCAAAGTCACAGTTACAGCAATGCGGAACTCCTTATCATTACGAAAATGACGTATCAATTCATTACTATCTCCAGCCGAATAAGTGATTTTCTGCACAAACGTATCATCTTCACGTCCAAAGACTTCCTTCGCTATTTTAACAATATTACTTGCATGAGCATCATTCAAAGCAAATATTAATGTCTTAGGTAAATAGTCAAAATTAGGTTCTCTTTGGGGATCATTAAACATTTCTGTATAAACCGCATCTCTATATGTCTCTAAAATCAACTTTATTTGAGCAGGATTAATAATACTCCTATTCAGTTCTTGTCTTGTATAAGTAGTCGTTTCCTGTGTTTCGATATTTTCAGTTTTACCTGTATAGCGGGTTATTTTACGTACTTTATCCCCCTCGCGAATTGCACCGCCATCTTCGGTTACTTGTGTTTTAATACGGAACACCCTATAATCAACATTGACACCATCAACTATTGACTTTTCAAGAGTGTAGTTCACTATTAAGTTGTTATTAAAGAAGGCTAATGTTTCAACAGCAGGAGTAGCTGTTAACCCAATCATTTTTGCAGAACTAAAATATTCAAGCACACTTCGCCAACTACCATAAATAGAGCGATGGCACTCATCAATAATTATCAAATCAAAGTAATCCGGGGGCAAGTTAGGATGAACTGGCAAATTCATATTTCTAGTGCCGTCGACAACATAATCCGCTTCATTATCATCATCTATAAAATCGTCTCCGGACAATAAAGAAAATAAACGCTGTATAGTAGCGATAACAACATTGGCATCATTTGGGATTTTCGCGGTTTTCAATCTTTCTACCCCAAATATGGTATTAAACGGATCACCATTTTCTGTCAAACGGAATGTTCCAAATTCTCCTTCTGCCTGTTTTCCAAGATTATTACGGTCAACAAGAAACAAAACCCTCTTCATTGAAGTGAAAGCCAACAAACGATAGGCAGCCAAACATGCGGTATAAGTCTTTCCCGCTCCCGTAGCCAAAACCATCAATGCACGATCATGCCCGCTACGAAAACTATTTTCTAATTTTGTTATCGCTTCATACTGGCAATCCCTTAATCCTTTCCTTTTTAAAGTTGGAAGTCCTGCAAAATCATCTTTAAGTCCTAATAGTTTTACTATTTCTTTAGGAGAATGAATTTTATTCAAAGAAATATATTCAGAATCAACTTCACGGGTATCTCTGAATAACAGTTCCCTTCCATTTGACAAATAAACTAAAGGTAAAGGATTCATCCAAGCCTGACACCAATGAGGTACACCTCTAGTATATTTTTCAGCCTGGTCTGCCACAATTTCAGAATAAATTGACACAGATTCTTTCTTTGCTTCCAATACGCCAACAGCTTTACCATTTAAAAAAAGTAAATAGTCAGCTTCACGATTACCTTTCAGCAAGCCTTCTTCGACTGCTATAGCAGATACTTCAGGAGAATAATGATTTCTATCAACTACTTCCCAACCCGCATCATTAAGCATACGGTCAATTATTATTCGAGCCTTTTCTTCCGGTTTCATGTGTGTGTCTTTTTTGTAACTTCCGATAAGGCTATATTATCGGAAGTTACAAAAATAGGTAAAAATATAGAATATGAGAAAGAAATAGAGATTTTTTGATACATCACAACACAATTTCTCTATAAAAGATTCTTTGCATATTAGTAATATTTGTCCAAACACTTCCCATTCCCAAAATAAAGCCCTACTTTTGCGAAGAATATTTTCCCGTATATTAACATATTAACAACAGTATCTCACAAATAAAATAAACCCTACAAGATGAAAGAAGAATCCGACAGCCCGTCTGTCCCCTACAATTTCTCCCGGTGTTTCAACGACCAATGTCCACAAGCCTCGAAATGCTTGCGCCACGTAGTTACGCAAGATAAAATAGCCGACTATCTTTATATCTCCATCGTTAATCCGGCACGTTATCCTGCGGATGGAAACCAATGCGAATGTTTCAAGACTGCTGTCAAAGTTCATGTGGCATGGGGACTAAAACGGTTGCTCGACAGAATCCCTTATGAGGATGCAGTCAGTATCAGAATACAATTAGTGGGACACTACGGGAAAACGGGATATTATCGGTTCTATCGTGGAGAACGGGGGCTTATGCCTAAAGACCAAGCCTATATAAAACAACTGTTCCGTAATGA
>USSR01000444.1 GCA_900557355.1 uncultured Bacteroides sp. | reverse complement strand
CCAGAGTGGCGGACGCCGCATCAAGCGTTCTATCAATATCGATATGAACAGTGTACGGTTCTGTACTCCCGAAATGTTGGCAAAGTATCGCAAGATACAGCTCTTGGCAAACTACGTTGAACAGACGGAACAAGTGATAAAGGAGTATAATGAAGAACATCATATTGACAACTCCATCCTTGTGAACGGGCGTCGCCAGACGAATCTCGGTGTCTTCCGTGCTTACCTGAATTACTACTTGAAGAGCCATCCGGGTGTAAATCATGATATGACCTGTATGGTGCGTCAGCTTCAACCTACCGACCACGGTATACCGTTGGAACTGTATTTCTTTTCTGCAACCACGTCCTGGATACCATACGAGGACTTGCAGTCCGACGTTTTCGACCATCTGCTGGCTATCATTTCAGAGTTTGATCTGCACGTATTCCAGTCACCGTCCGGTGAAGATTTCCGTGAAAGGCTTGGTTGAGATGAAAGGCTCTTGAACTCTCAGGTTATTCTCAATGCGATGGGAAGACCCCTTCAATGCGATGGGAAGACCCCTTCAATGCGACGGGAAGACCCCTTCAATGCGATGAGGAAGCCCCTCAATACAATGGGAAGAAACCCTCAATACGATGAGGCGGGCGTTAAATTAACGCCGGACAAGTTCAAAAAGAACTGTCCGGCGTTGCTTTTGTAGAAGCTTAGCTTCGGCGTGTGTATTTCAATGAGTGATTAATATACTGTGTTTTGTGGGTCGAAGTTCGTCCAGCCTTCCAGCCAATTATCATTCGTGTCGCGGAAAGCACCGATATAGTTTCCGTCAGTTCCCATGATAGCCGTAGCGGGGCAGTAATTCTGACCGGTATTCATCGGGTCAGCCAATCCCAGTTCAGCCTCAGTCATTACTTTGTTCGAAGCCTCACTCTTGAAGAAAGTGTGTGAATAAGAAACCTGGCTTTCATCATACGTTCCGGTCTCTCTGTTGTAGAGATAATCTTCGTATTTCTTATTATTGTCCGAGCCAACTACACCCATACCGGCAAAGATGATATTCTTCAGATGGAAATCACCGTTTTTAGAATATTGAACCGTGTTTCCTTTTTCGCCATCCACAATCAGACCGATAGGATAACCTACTGCCAATGTATTTTCGCAGCTCAGCTTACTGCTGCGACGTATCTGCATGGCGGACTGGAACAGACCCAGCTTGGATTTATTATCCGGGTACATGTCACCGGCAGTGATGTATTCGGAAGTGTTCTGGAAATCAGTGTTCTTGGCAGCCATCGGGCCGATGAACGTTACATTCTTAAATGTTGCAGTTGTGAATGGAGCGATGTCTGCACCTGTTCCGTTGTTATCGCTTTCGAAACCATTGGATTGCGAGGTGTCGGCAATGCGCGGGTCACGGATAGACAGGCAGTATTGTACAGTTCCGCTGAAGCCGTTGTCCGTATCGAATTCATCGTCCCAGCCTTTATAAGCTACCAGATATTTGCAGTTCACTGCACCGCCGAACCATTCGAAAGAGTCGTCGTTAGAGTACGATACCTGTAAGTGGTCGATGGTGGTACCACTACCCACGGAGCCGAATGTAATGCCGTTGATCTCTTTGTCTGTTTCAAAGGGATAACCTGCAAACTCCACGCGGATATACTGGAAGATACCGGAATTGTCGGCATCGTTGCTGCCTCCGTGTATGGTGCGCGGTCCGCCTTCTATTTGCTGCGTACTTTGGTTGTTTTTGGCTTTACCGCAAATGATTAAACCACCCCAGTCACCCGGTCTGCGCTGTCCGGGAGCTTCCTCGGAAGTCATGACAATAGGGGCTTCCTTGGTTCCTTTCATTTCTACATATCCACCCGGTTCTATAATAAGACTCGCCATTGTCTGATTGTCACCCTTGATAATAGTGCCTGCGGGAATCCTCAGTTTAGCGCCATCGGCTACGTATACCCAGCCTTTCAGCAGATAGGTTCCTTTTTCCAGAGTTACATCGCCGGTGAATACGAAGTGTTGATCGCCATTGCCCAGTTCTGTTCCATTATTGAACAGTACACCTTTGCTGTAGGCTGTTGTGCCATCATAAGTCACTTCGGGGTCTGTACTTCCATTTCCTCCGTTCCCGCCATTCTCTCCATTGGTGTCGTCAGAACAGGAAGACATCACATTTCCAATTGCAATGGCTGTACACATCATAATGATCCAGCCAAACTTCTTAATTTTCATTTTCATACTTTTCTTAATTTGGGAATTAAACTTCTTTATGTTCAGGTTTTGTTAGTACTTTATAAACTGAAAGGGTGAAATATCAGAAGCTATAGGCTATGGCCAGGTTGTAGCTTCTTCCCGGTTTGTAACTGCGGGTCACCTCTTCAATGGTGCGGGCTTGTCCGTTTACGGTGACGTCTTCAAACTGTTTGAAGTAGTAGCGTTCGGCCAGCAAGTCACGTACGGTAGCTTTAATTTCCAGTTTGCCAAACTTTTTGCTTGCCGAAAGGTCGATGCTGTTGCGCGGCATTTCGTAAGAGTTTGGTATGTTGCGTGCATCACCTTCGGAAGAACTGCCGTAGCGGTTGCCTACACCGATGATACGTTTTCCGATACGGTTGTAGAGTACGGCGGCGTTCCATCCCTTATCCGGATTGTTATAGAAGAGACCCGTGTTGATGAGGTAAGGCGATTGCCCCTGCATGGGACGGTCTATATTATTGCCACCTTCTTTAAACTGTACTTTGCTCTTGATCCATGCGCCATTGAATGAGAAACTGAAATTACGCATACCGATGAAGTTGAGATTCTTGCGGATATCTACTTCTATACCGTAGTTGTTGGCACCTTTGGCGTTGACGTAAGAGTAGACCGGATCAGTTCCTCCCGACATGGTGTAGGTCCATTCAATAGGATTTTCGAAGTGTTTGTAGAACAGGGCAATGGAAACTTGCTCACCATTGCTGGGATACCATTCGTAGCGCAAGTCTACGTTCTGTATGTAAGCTGCCTGCAGGGATGAATTACCCATGACACTGCTTCCCAGGTCGAAATCATAATAGACGGAAGTGGACAGTTCACGAAATTCAGGACGGTTTACCGATTTACCGTAAGCCAGGCGGAACTGATGCTTTTCACTCAGTTTGTAAGTGGCATTGACGGAAGGGAACAGGTCTTTATAGTCATAGAAAGTACTTTGCAGGCTTTCTTCATACGAGCGGGTATTCATGATCAGTTCCTGACGGGCATATTCATAGCGTGCTCCGGCGTAGAAGTTGAAGGAACCTATCGGAACGTTGATGCCGACATAACCGGACAATTGCGTGTTTTTGCCCTCATAGTTATTCATGTAGTTCACTTCTTCCTGCATGTAGAGTTTGTCAATTCCATAGTTGGAGTCTATCAATACATTGTTTGCCACATCATTGTCAAACTGGAATCCCTTAGGCAGGCTGTTATTCGGTTGCCAGCCGTACTGGAACTGGCGGAATGGCGGGTGTTGTAGGTACGTGTACGGTACTCGCCATAAGCGCCGGCTTTCAAAGTAGGGGCGATGTCACCGAACTGGAAATCCTGGCGATAATTTATATTTGCTGAGCCGATGTGTTCGTCCAGTTTGGTGAATTCACGGCTGATACGGTAAATACCCATGGTTTCATTGGTGCGGTCGGTACGTTCAATGAGGCGACGGTCCGGCAGGTTACGGTTGGCGTAAGCATAACCCACACTCCAGTCGAAACGACTGTCATCAAAGTTGTGCCTGCCTGTGAACTGGGTGTTGTAAGTGGTACGGCTGGAGTAATAATACTCCATGTTGTTGATGTTGTCCGGTTGTGCGTTGAAACCTGTACGTTCCGAGTAGCGGTCTTTGGATATCTGGTTGAAGATATTCTTGAACTCATAGCGATGGTTGCTGTTGCGTGGCTGGAAGGTGAGGTTCAGCAGGGCACCGAGGCGGATATCATTGCTGTATTGGTTGTCCGTTGCTTTCCACAGATAGACGTATTTGTCATTGTTGGTATCATAAGGGCCATAGAGAGAGTTTTCCATATCGAGATAAGTCTTATAGGAGTTGCTGTAATTCACAGCAGCCAGCATACCGATGGCACGTCCGCTTTCGGTTTCCCACTTGCGGTTGTATGCCATATTCAATTTTAAGTCCCCTACGGGTTTGATGGTTTTCAGTGTCCAGTCGTTGTTGAAACCATTGTTCAATACATCTATGCGAGCTGTGTTTCCGGTTTCATATCCGGGATACATGTTCAGTGTGCCTTTCATACCGGCATCCAGACTACGGAAACCGTTTCCGAAGCCGAGCCGGTCCATGCTGCTACCCTTGGCCTTACGAAAGTCTTTGAAGTGCGTCTGGTCATTGATAGCTCCTCCTACTGATATGTTGAAGCTGTTTTCGCCGGGCATATCTTTGGTATTTATCAGGATGAATCCACCCGTAAAGTCTGCGGGATATTCCGGGGCGGGGCTTTTTACGATTACCATATTATCCAGTTGTGAACTGGGGATGATGTCGAATGAAAAGGCGCGTGAATCGGCTTCCGAACTGGGCACGGCACTTCCGTTCATCCATACATTATTGTACCGCTGCGACAGGCCGCGCACCATTACAAACTTTTCGTCGATGATGCTGATGCCGGGTACGCGACGGATGACTTCCGAGGCATTGCTGTCCTGGGGTTTAGCTATTTGTTGGGCGGAAACCCCGCTCTGTACTACGAGGCTGCGGCGCTGTTCCTGTATGAGTGCCACCTCGTTGTTCCGTTTGGCTTGTGCAGTGACGGAGACTTCGCCTAACGTTTGTGCATCACTCTCCATCTCAAAGTTCAGCACAGTTTCGGCCTTAACTTTTACACTGTTGAGCAGGACGTCTTTGTATCCTATATATCTCACGGCTATGGTGTATGTACCGTCTTTTACATTCAGCGTATAGTTACCGTCGATGTCGGCTACTACCCCCTGCGCTGTCCCGGTTATCTGTATGGTAGCTCCGGTCAGCGGCTCTTTCGTCTGCTTGTCGAGGACGGTTCCTTTGATGTTTCCAGCCAGGGCGGTCATGGTGGAAAGTACCAGTAATAAAATAAAGAAAAATACTTTTCCTAAATCCAGTTTCATGCTCATCTTTTATTGTTTCTTGTTTCCGGTGCAAAGATGCGGCAACGGAATTACAACCGTAATACACATGTCATACGATTGATTCTCAAATAGGTTACAATTTGGTGACACCACGGATAAAGCGGACCTATTCAGTTCATAGCCTATAACGTTCTAAACTTTCTTTTTTTGTTAGTAGGAATAGGACAGAAATTAATAAGTAAGCATTATCTTTGCGCTATTCAGAATATTAAAAGCACAAATCGTATGAGTGGCAATCGATCACATGAAGCAAAACATTTTCAGCTCCTTTCATCTGTTGGACAAATAGGCTGGTGGGAAGCAGACTTCATTACGAGGGAATATCTTTGTTCCGAGTATGTTTGTAATTTGTTAGGCTTGGAGGGAGACACGCTGACTTTCCGCCAGTTTGGTCAATTGATTCGTGAAGATTACCGTTGCCGCATTACACGTGAATTCCTTTCGATAGAAGAAATCGAGGTATATGAGCAAACTTTTCCTATCTACTCTTCACAAGGCATTGTGTGGGTTCGTTCCCGTCTGGGTGAAAAGTGGCTGACAGAAGATGGACATCCAAAGGCATTTGGTATCCTTCAATTGGTTGATATCCCTGCGGACGAACAATCCGGTGGTATTCTGAAACAGTTTAATGAATTGTTGTTTCGACAGCATTCTGTGTCCCAGTCCTTACGTAATTTTCTGAAGGACAAGAATCTGAGTGAGGTCATTTCAGGAGTATTGAAAGATGTCCTCGAACTCTTTCATGGAGGACGTGTCTATATAGTAGAATATGATGCCGGTTATCGTACCCAGAGTTGTACTTACGAGGTAGTGGCTGACGGGGTCGGGCCCGGGAAT
>USSR01000443.1 GCA_900557355.1 uncultured Bacteroides sp. | reverse complement strand
AAAAATGAATAGATTCATTTTATTCTACCCTTCGTTTGCATTATCTTTGTGGTCAGTTTTATAACAAGAATATAAATTCATAATTAAAAAACAAAGAAATTATGGCAATGCATACATGGTTTGAGTGCAAAATCCGTTACGAAAAAGTAATGGAAAACGGAATGAACAAGAAAGTAACCGAACCTTATCTAGTAGACGCACTCAGCTTCACGGAAGCAGAAGCACGTATTATTGAGGAAATGACACCGTTTATTTCAGGAGAGTTTACAGTATCGGACATCAAACGTGCTAACTATAGCGAATTATTCCCAAGCGAAGAAGAAGCCGCAGATCGCTGGTTCAAATGCAAACTGGTCTTCATCACTCTGGATGAAAAGAGCGGAGCTGAAAAGAAAACATCTACTCAGGTATTGGTACAGGCTGCCGACCTCCGTGATGCCGTTAAAAAGCTGGATGAAGGCATGAAGGGTACAATGGCCGATTATCAGATCGCTTTAGTGTCCGAAACACCTCTTATGGATGTATATCCGTACAGTGCAGAACCCAATGATAAACCGGAGGTTTAATATATATTAGTATCATGAATATTGCAGATAATCTTCAACAAGTGCTGAACGAACTACCTGAAGGGGTGCGATTGGTAGCTGTTTCCAAATTTCACCCCAATGAAGCGATAGAAGAAGCCTATCGCTCCGGGCAGCGAGTGTTCGGTGAAAGTAAGGTGCAAGAAATGACTGCCAAGTACGAAAGCCTTCCCAAAGACATTGAATGGCATTTTATCGGGCATCTGCAAACTAATAAAATAAAGTATATTGTACCCTACGTAGCCCTGATTCACGGCATTGATTCATACAAGCTTCTTGTTGAGGTCAATAAACAGGCCGAAAAGGCCGGAAAAGTGGTCAACTGCCTGCTGCAACTGCACATTGCAGAGGAAGAGACTAAATTTGGTTTCAGTTTCGACGAATGTCGGGATATGTTAGCGGAAGGTGAATGGAAAACTCTCAGTAACATACAATTATGCGGCTTGATGGGCATGGCGACAAATACAGACGACAATGAACAAATAAAGAAGGAATTTTGTTCATTAAGTAGCTTCTTCAAAGAAGTGAAAGACTCATGGTTTGCCGACACAGAGGCTTTTCGGGAGTTGTCCATGGGAATGTCCCACGATTATCACCAAGCTATTGCGGCTGGCAGTACTCTGATACGCGTAGGAAGCAAAATCTTTGGAGACAGAACGTATTAATCATTATTCATTAAACATTATTACCATGGCAACATTAAAAACTACTTTTGCCGGGTTAGAATTAAGAAACCCGATTATCGTCAGCAGTTCAGGCTTAACTGATAGTGCTGAAAAAAATCAGAAATTCTATGAAGCCGGTGTCGGTGCCATTGTTCTGAAATCTCTTTTCGAGGAGCAGATCATGATGGAAGCTGACTGGCTTGGAGATCCGAATATGTATCCGGAAGGCAGTGATTACCTGGTAGAATACGTCCGCCAGCATAAGCTGTCTGAATATCTGGAATTGATTAAAGAGACTAAGAAAGTATGCCCTATTCCTGTTATTGCCAGTATCAACTGCTATCAGAATGCTGAATGGGTAGGCTTTGCACAGCAAATGGAAGCTGCAGGCGCCGATGCTATAGAAATTAATATTTTGGCGTTACAAACAGATGTTCAGTACAATTACGGTTCATTTGAACAACGTCATATTGATATTCTCAGCCACATCAAAAAGACAGTTCGCATCCCGATCATTATGAAGTTGGGCGACAACCTTACTAATCCGATAGCTTTGATAGACCAGCTATATGCCAATGGAGCCGCCGCTGTTGTATTGTTCAATCGTTTCTATCAGCCGGATATCGATATCGAGAAAATGAAGCAAATCTCAGGAAATGTATTCAGCACAGGAGCTGATCTGGTTAAGTCTTTACGCTGGATAGGTATTGCCTCAGCAGCAGTAAACAAGCTGGATTACGCGGCATCAGGCGGTATTCATTCTCCCGAAGGAATCGTAAAAGCAATTCTTGCAGGAGCTTCAGCCATAGAAATCTGTAGTGCATTCTATCAAAACAGTTATGCGCTTGTAGCAGAATATACCCGTTTCCTGAATTTATGGATGGATCGTAAAGGAATGGAAACAATCTCTCAATTCAAAGGAATGTTGAATGTTAGCGATTTGAATGGTGTGAATACCTTTGAACGTACTCAGTTCATGAAATATTTCTCCAGCAGAAAATAACAGGAACCACACAACATATCATTATAAAGCAAGAGGCTGTCTCAAAATAGGATTCACTTTATTTTGAGACAGCCTCTTATATCTTTAATCCTCTTACGGAATACTCTTATTTAACGTGAGTTCGAGACAAACTATATTTTTAAACCAGTTTCTTGTCCAATGCTTCGAAACATGAATTCTTACTGATAAATTCCGGCACAATGTCCTTCATGGCCGATACAATCTTCATCTGGTCATAAGTGTAGCTAACGTCTATCAGTTTCTGAATACGCTCTTTCACTTCATCATAGTCATATTCACGCACAGTAGCTATCATGATTTTATCATGATAGGTCGGTTTGGTCAATTCTTTCACATTTAGTAATTCCTCATACAGCTTCTCACCATGACGCAATCCGGTAAATTCTATTTTCACATCCGTACGGCCTGACAGACTAATCATACGTTTGGCAAGATCTACAATCTTCACGGGCTTGCCCATATCAAAAATATAAATCTCACCTCCATTCCCCATACTACCGGCCTCGAGTACCAGACGGCAAGCCTCAGGAATCGTCATGAAATAGCGGATAATCTCAGGATGGGTAACTGTAACCGGTCCCCCACGTTGTATTTGATCGCGAAAACGGGGAATCACAGAACCATTGGAACCCAATACATTGCCAAAGCGCGTCGTAATGAATTGAGTTACATATCCACCATTTTGTTGTAACTTCCTTGCCAAAGACTGTACATAGATCTCACAAATACGTTTGGAACATCCCATCACATTCGTCGGGTTCACAGCCTTATCAGTAGAGATCATCACGAACTTCTCCGCCCCATACTTCACAGCCAGGTCAGCTATGGTACGGGTTCCATACACATTGATCTGGATGGACTCTGAAACATTATCCTCCATCATCGGTACATGCTTGTAAGCCGCCGCATGGAAAATATACTGAGGCCTATATTCCCTGAAAATATCTTCCATACGTGTAGGATTGGAAATATCTGCAATGATAGTCTCTGCATCAATATCACGCCAACAATCCTGCAATTCTAGACGAATATCATGCAACGGAGTTTCTGCCTGGTCTATCAGAATCAACTTATAAGGATTGAAAGAAGCTACCTGACGCATGATTTCGCTGCCAATAGAACCGGCAGCACCGGTTATCATCACCCGTTTTCCTTCCAGATGAGAAGCAACTTTATGAATATCAATCTCAATCGGATTACGCTGCAGGAGGTCTTCAATCTGTATTTCTTTCAGTTGGGTACGGTTCAAGGTTTGCCCGCTCCATTCGCTCAAGGGAGGCGCAGTCATCAATTTGATGTTGTGGGCCAAAAGACGGTCAGTCATATCCGACCTTTTCAGCTCCTCCATTTTGGCAGGCGAAATAATAATAGCATGTACATCACGGTCGCTCAGCACATCAATCAACGTCTCGTCATTGGGGAATACCTTCACTCCCATCATCACTTTATTTATCAACTCCGGCTCGTCAGCAATGAAACCACGCAAGCGATAATGATTACGCAGGTTCACACGCAAAGCTTTAGCAATATTCACCCCCGCTTCCTTAGCGCCATAAATAAAAACGTTGGCGCTATGGCTTCCGTCAAAATTCAGAAGTTCATAAAACATCTTCACAACAATACGCGAACAGGACATCATGGCGAAACTGATAATATATGCCATGAAAAACACGCTCACAGGTGCCAGGCGGACATTCATGTAACTTGATAGAAGTACACTTGAAATCATCAGCAGTGAATAAGACACTGTCAATGACACAAAGATGCGCATAATATCTATAAACGAAGAAAAGCGCAACACATTGGAATATGTACGAAATACCCGAAAAAATACTAAGTTGACAATGACCGTCCATACAATCGTTTTGTCAATGGTGGAAGACTCCAGAAAAATACTCTGAAAATCATACCGAAGTGCATAAGCCAATAGGCTGGATACAACGATTATCAGTACATCGATCAACAGAATAGTCCAAATCGGCAATACCTTTGCTGAGAGGTATCGATGAAAAAATTTATGTTTCATTTCATTTGACAGTTTTGCTTTAGGCGGGGCAAAGATACATCATTTTTTATCAAATAAGAGAAGAAAAAGATAAAAATATGTGATAAAATGAAATGAGGCTGTCTCAAAATAGTTTTTTTGAAGTGAACCCCAAAAGTTTTTTATCTAACTTTCAGAGGTGAGTTCAATTTTGAGACAGCCTCAGACTAATGATCTATAAAGCTCTGTTACATCAAATTACTAGCTAATTCACTTAGTTGACTACGTTCTCCTTTTAACAAATTCACATGAGCAAAAAGGTTCTGATCTTTCATACGATCAATCATGTAAACCAAGCCATTGGACTGGCTGTCCAGATACGGTTGGTCTATCTGCTGGATATCACCGGTGAACACCATTTTGGTTCCTTCGCCAGCACGGGTGATAATAGTTTTTATTTCATGTGGAGTCAAGTTTTGTGCTTCATCAATGATACAATAAGTTTCACTCAAACTACGTCCGCGAATGAAAGCTAACGCCTCGATTACCAGCTGCTCGCTTTTCTGCATATCTTCCAAACGTTTTACTTCAGTAGAATTAGAAGCAAACTGACGTTTAATAACATTCAGATTATCAAACAAGGGCTGCATGTAAGGTGCCACTTTCTCTTTTGCATCACCCGGTAGGAAACCAATATCTTTATTGGATAGAGCAACAATCGGACGTGCCAACAGAATCTGTTTATAATCATTCATCTGACTAAGGGCAGCTGCTAAAGCCAACAAAGTCTTTCCCGTACCAGCTTTGCCCGTCAGAGCAACCAACTTAATATTAGGATCAGTCAACACTTCGAAAGCAAAACTTTGTTCAGCATTTCTGGGTTCAATGCCATAGTTCTTTGTTTTATTTACCCGGCAAATGGTATGTGTAAAAGGATTATAACGCGCAAGGACACTATTCCTGTCACTTTTCAGGATAAAACATTCATTCGGATGGATAATATCTTTGAAATCAAACTCACTGATATCCAGTCCTTCTCTGGAAGAATAAATACGGTCTATCAAAGCAGGATCAATTCCTTCGAACACCTCATTTGACTTTTCAAATATATCCACATTTATCACCTTATCGTTGATGTAATCTTCGCAAAGCAGACCTATGGAACGTGCTTTCATCCGGAGATTCACATCTTTAGTCACCAGGATAGTTTTCATATCCTTCTTCTGGCGTGTCAGCCAGTCCACTACAGCCAGAATCTTATGATCGGGAATACGCTCGGGGAATGAGTCGAACACATCCGGAGCATCCACCGAACCGGCTATCACAAATAAACTTCCCAGACCTTCGCCCAGAGAGGCACCTTTATTGAAAAGATTGTCATCGGTAACTAAATCGAGTTCACGGAGAAATTCACGGGCATTGAAGTTTATCTGTTCATTCCCTTTCTTGAATTTGTCCAATTCTTCAAGAACTACGATGGGAAGATAAATGTCGTTCTCTTGGAAATTCTTAAGACAGTTATAGTCGTGAAGGATCACATTCGTATCAATCACAAAATTTTTCTTTGTTCCCATACTCTTTTAGATTTAAAATGTTGATATATTTGCCTCCAAAGCGAAGATAAGCTGCACTTCGACATAAAAAATGAACAAGTTCATTTTATTCTGCTCTCAGTTTGCATTATCTTTGCAGCTTCTAAGATAGGAATTAAAAAGAGAGAATA
>USSR01000442.1 GCA_900557355.1 uncultured Bacteroides sp. | reverse complement strand
TTCTGGCGTCTTTATGATATTCGTTTCGTAGCAGGTCGTTCGTTCGATCAACAAGAGTTTGATGCTTGTGCAGATGTTGTAGTCATTGCCGAGCGGTTGGCACGCGAAGCTTTCGGTTCGGCTGAAGAAGCTATTGGCAAGAGTTATTTTGTTGATTTTCGTCCCAAACGTGTAGTAGGGGTTACGGAAGATGTAAGTTCTCTTTTCACCTTTGCTTATGGCGAGGTGTGGGTGCCTTACTATACTAAAGACCCTGCATGGGGAAGTGAAGGATTACGTGGTGGTTTTGAAGCGATGGTGTTGTGTAAACCAGATGTCAGTCCCAATGAAATGAAACAACAGATAGAGAGTTCGCTGGATAGTCTGAATGCATCACTTACCGAATATGAATTGGTACTTCCTGATTTGAGCACCTATGCTGAGCGCCAGTTCTTCCGTGATGATTTCCTTAACCCTATGGCTACCTGTATCATTTTGGGGCTTATCCTACTCATTGTGCCGGCAATCAATGTTAGTGGACTTATCTCCTCTCAAATGTCTCGTCGTCTGTCGGAACTTGCGGTGCGTAAAGCTTATGGTGCAAGTCGTCTGACCTTGATGACACAGCTGCTAATTGAGAACTTGCTGATGGCATTCATTGGTGCATTGCTGGGATTTCTGCTTTCATGCCTGCTGTTATGGTTGGGGAAAGATTGGATGCTCGCAGGTGGATATACCGATACGAACTTCGAGGTAAGTATCTGGCTTTTCCTACGACCCACCGTATTTCTGACGGTATTGGGCGTATGCCTGCTTTTTAATTTTCTGTCCGTATTTATTCCGGCATGGAATGCTACTCGCCGTCCGATAGCAGAAGTTATCAGTGGAGAATAATTGTTTAAAAACTAAAGAGAAACCATTATGATAAAGTCTATCCTGACCCAAATCTGGAACCAGCGCCGTTCGAACAGTTGGCTCTTTGCAGAACTTCTGATTGTTTTCGTATTGTTATGGTATTGTCTTGATATGCTCTATGCTTTTGCTTATGCAGAACGTCAGCCTAAAGGGTATGATTTGGAACATGTATATAAAGTCAGTATATCCACGAACCCCATGCAGTTGGTACTTTGTTCTTCCGAAGATAGTTTGCAAAATTTCTGGTTTAAGCCTATGGAGGAAGTATTCCGCCGGATCAAACAAAATCCGGATGTGGAGAGTGCTAGTATCTGGCTTGGTTCTGATGCTTATACTCGAAACACTGTATTTCAGGGATACACCACAGATAGCATAAGTGTGAAGGATGCTAATATTCGTTATGTATCTCCTGAATACTTTGATGTAATGCGTATTCCAATACAAGAAGGCACAGGAATGTTTTCTGCTGATATGAATGCCTTTGAAAGTACTTCCGGCTCTTCGCTGTCATTTGCTTCAGCCGAGTGGAATCCTGCTGTCACTCCATTGCCCGCTGTCATTACATTAGAGCTGGCTGACAGCCTTTTTCACGCTCATAACGGAGTATTGGGGAAGGAATTTTTCGATTATTATACAGGTAGCAGTCTCCGTTACCGGGTGACTGCCGTATGCGACCATCAGAAGACAGATGATTATGCCCGCTATGAATCTTTCATTTTAACCCCTCTTCCGAATTGGTTTTACAGAATGCAAGCTATTCCTTTTATTTCCATTCGCGTGCGCCCCGAAGCTGATACGAATGATTTTGCTACCCGCTTCTCCCGTGAAATGACTTCACGGTTGCAGGTTGCACCGTTCTATCTGTTTGAAGTCCGTAGCTATGATGAACAGAAAGCGGAGCGTGATGCATCCGAAGGGATTACTCCGTATATTCGCAGTGCACGGCTTATTGCTATATTCTTTAGCTTCAATGTTTTTATCGGGTTGATGGGGACTTTCTGGTTCCGTACCCGCCATCGCCGTAGTGAAATTGCTTTGCGTATGGCGATGGGAAGCAGTCGTTCCAGGATACGTTCCCAATTGTTGGGAGAAGGTTTGTTATTGTTGATACTGGCAGCTATTCCGGCTTTGATTATTTGTGGTAATCTGGTTATGGCGGAAGCTGTAATGACGGAACAGGCTGACGCTACCGGACTTCGCTTTGTGTTAGTCTCATTATTCACTTTCTTTCTTATGACCTTGATGGTAATTGCCGGTATCTGGTTCCCTGCTGCACAGGCGATGCGGGTGAAACCGGCGGATGCCTTGCACGACGAATAGTCAGATTTTCTTCTATATGGTGCACCTTTTCTTTTGCATAAGGTAAAAGAAAAGGTGCATTCTGTTCTGTATTTCAATATAATCCGTATATTTGCGTGGAAAATTCATAGCACATTTATTCATAAACAGAAGAAAATCGAGATATGAAGAGACGCTTATTCCTCGTGATGCTGATAGGCCTGTTTCCTTGCATTGTTTTTGCCGGACACTTTTATGCTGCAGAACGTACATACAACGTGCTTTTCATCCAGTCATATAATCATCGTACTCCCTGGAATGAACGTTTGACGGAAGGGGTACGTGATGGTCTGTCACGTGGAGGTATAAAAGCGAAAGTTACAACAGAATATTTGGATGCCGATTACTGGACTTTTTCATCAGAGTGTGTCATTATGCGGCGCATTTGCGAACGGGCCCGTCAACGAAATACCGATATTATTGTTACAAGCAGTGATGAAGCTTTCTATACTTTGATGCATTGTGGAGATTCCCTGCCTTATAAGTTACCGGTTGTTGTATCGGGTATTAAATATCCTAATGAAAAACTGATGTCGAAGTTGCCCAATGTCTGCGGGTATACATCTAAGATCGATTTCATACACTTGCTTGAAAATGCACATCGTATATTTCCTAATCGAACAGAAGTCGTTTGTGTTTCAGACAGTAGCCTTTTGGGGCTTAGAGGTGTTTCTGAATTAGAACGTATGTGGCCTGTTTATCAAAAACTTCATCCTGAGTATAAGTTGAAGGTCATGAATGTGCAGGCACAGGCTCCCAATCCTGTTATCGCTTCTATCTGTTATGATTATAACGCATATAACCGTATTGTCATTGCTCCCAAATGGACCCCTTTCCTCTCTTTTATTGGAAAAAATTCTAAAGCTCCGGTTTTTGCCGGACAGAGTCTGGCTTTGACAAACGGCGTATTTTGTGTGCACGATATGGAGCCTTATGAAGGGGCCAGTGCAGCAGGTAAATGTGCTGCACAAGTTTTGCAAGGTGCCACACCTTCTGTAATCGGAGTTATGGATCTTCCGGGTAAAATGCTTTACGACTTCAAGCAGTTGGAATATTTCAGAGTAAATGCGGATAAAGTAAGTGATAGTGGTGTTATCATGAATGCACCTTTGATGGAACGTTATCGCATCTGGTTCGTACTGTTCTATTCTATTGTTGTAGGTGCATTAGTTTTCCTCGTAATCTGGCTCTATCGTTTGAATCGCCATGAATCACGTCGTCGTATGCATGCTCAAACACGTTTACTGATACAGAATCGTCTGGTGGAGCAGCGTGATGAATTTGATAATATTTTCTGTTCTATTCGCGATGGGTTAATTACTTATGATACGGATTTCCGTATACATTTTGTTAATCGTGCTCTGATGTTGATGCTCGAACTGGATCCTGATACTCATACGGCACGTTATTACGAAGGTCAGATGGCTGGTTCCATTTTCCATATCTATTCGAATGGGGAGGATATTCTACAGTCTTTACTGAAACAGGTGAGAGCTGAGAGTCGTGTAATACCTATTCCGGAGAAGGCTTTTATGCAGGAAGTTCATAAAGGAACTTATTTTCCGGTTTCTGGTGAGATTGTACCGATTTACTCCAAGAATAAGATGACAGGTATGGCTATTTGTTGCCGCAATATTTCGGAGGAAGAAATGCATAAGCGTTTTTTCGATCTGGCTGTGGATGCAAGTTCCGTATATCCCTGGCAATATGACATACGCACGCATAGTTTCCACTTCTCGGGTGCATTGCTCGATTACTTCGGGCTTCCCGGTAAGCAGACTATCTTGCGGAAAGAATTGGAGCTTTTTATCCATGCGGATGATTTGGAAGAGGCTCACCGACATTTCACGGCCATTTTCAAAGGTGAGGAAATGGATACCCGTATGAGTTTCCGTATGCGTAGCGGAGAAGGTAAATATGAATGGTGGGAATTCCGTAGTGCCTCTTATAACGGTCTGGATTCTGAGGCGCCTTATATGGTATTGGGTGTTTGTCAAAGTATACAGCGCTATAAAACTACCGAAGAAGAATTGATTGCAGCCCGTGACAAAGCTTTGCAGGCTGATACTCTGAAATCGGCTTTCCTGGCCAATATGAGTCATGAAATTCGTACTCCATTGAATTCTATTGTCGGTTTCTCCGATTTACTGAAAGATATTGATGCATTCAGTCCTGAAGAAGTAAAACAGTTTGTAGATACAATCAATACGAACTGTACTTTATTGTTGGCATTGATTAATGACATTCTCGATCTGTCTCGCATCGAGTCCGGTTCAATGGACTTCCGTTTTGCCGGATATAACCTTACGTTTGTAATGCAGCAGATCTATGATTCTCAGCGTCTGAGTATGCCTCCAGGTGTAGAGCTGGTCATGAAATTGCCCGAAGAAAGTAAATCCATAGTAACGGATTCTGTCCGCCTGAAACAGGTGATCAATAACTTCATCAACAATGCCAAGAAGTTCACTACTCAGGGTTCTATCACTTTCGGTTTCCAGACAGAAGACCCAGGCTACACCGTTTTCTTTGTAGAAGATACCGGAAGCGGTATTTCGGAAGAAAACCAGCGACGCATATTCGAGCGTTTCTATAAAGTGGATAGCTTTACGCAGGGTGCTGGTCTGGGACTAAGTATCTGCCAAACCATTGTAGAGCGTTTCAGAGGGGAGATAAACGTATCTTCTGAATTAGGAAAAGGTACACGCTTTACAGTACGTGTACCCGATTTTAATGAATAATGCGAATCAGTAGTTGAAACTGATTCGCATGAATAGTATTATTCAACTCTTTTGCATCCGTTAGCTTGCAGGAATTCATCCAGCAGTATTTCGTAATTCCCCTGTATTAAGATGTGGTGGTTTCCCAATGGATTTTTGAGAAAGTACTCTGCAGGTGTATCCATTTTTATGCGTACTTGTGTGCGGCACATGTTGATGTAGTTAGTGTTTTCGGTTAGTGTACCTGTACTCAGGTAATACTCGTCCAGACATTCTCCGCCACATTTTACCAAAGTTACGTGTCCTGTAGGCAGGATTCCCTGAATACCGATACCCGTCTCTGTTTCAAAGTGGTTGCGGATAATGTATTGTTCGGTTTGTGCAATACCCACGGTGCAGTGTGCAAGTACGATTTCGTTGGTGCGTGCATTGATCATCGAAGGGTTTGCCATGAAAGAAGCTTTGCCAGTCAGCACTTTTACGGCAAGCTGGGTAAAGACAGATTGCAGGTCACCTTCGCAGCCGGCAATGATACCATCATCGTTCAATAGGGAGAGAGCGAGGCATCCGGTGGTTCCGGTTTGTTCTATCAGCTTGAAGCAGCTCAGAGTGAGTGCGCTCAGTTTTTCTTCTTCCACAATCCGCTTAATGGTACGATACAGGCGCATGGCTTTTATCAGATCCTCCGGTGTTGCTTCACGGCAGGCAAGCGCTTTACTGGCAAAAGCGGCGCAGGCTTCGCCCACTTCATCATCTGTGATCTGATTGTAATACTCATAAACGCGTTCCAGTGAGATGTCGGTGTATTCAATTCCCCAACGACGTTTGGAGAGCAGGTAATCTACATTGCTGGCAACAAGCCAGGAAGAGGGGGAACCTATTACGCCGATACGCGATCCGGAGAGCGCCCGTTGAGCTTTGAAGTTACTATGAAGTACGAAGATACGTTTGATGATTTCAGGTAGTTCTCCGTGGAGGATTTCACTTTTCATACCCCTGCCACGTAGCCAGGACGAGATTTCAAGCGCGGCAGCAT
>USSR01000441.1 GCA_900557355.1 uncultured Bacteroides sp. | reverse complement strand
ACATCAATCCGTCTTTCCTGCTTGAATACAGACATAAAGGCTGATTTTACAGCCACAGCATCAGTCACGTCAAAATACAAAGGACACACACGTGTGCCGTATTTCTCCGAACAAGCTTTCGCCCATTCATCCATAACTCCCTCTGCACGGTCACAGGCATAAACCAAAGCACCATCCGAAGCAAAACGTTCGGCTATCGATTTACCAATGCCTTGTGCAGCACCGGTAATGATACATACCTTATTCTCTAAAAATCTTTCCATATCAATCATTTCAGGCTACGCCCACCATCGATTACCAGATTAGTTCCGGTAACCCATGATGCGGCATCCGACAACAAATAGATGATGGCATGAGCCACCTCACTTGGTTCTCCGTAACGTTTCAAAGGATATTGTTCTACATCTTTGGCTACATCTTCGTCAACATCCGATTGGATATCAAAGGGGTATTTATTCTTCCAGGATGTACAGCATTACATCGAATCCCCTTTCCAGCCAACTCTAAAGCTGCATATTTCATATAAGCACTCAATGCACTTTTAGAAGTTCCATAAATACCATTAGCTGGAGCAACATTATTGTAACCAGAAATTGAAGCAGTAAACACCACAGAAGAATTATTTTTAAGCCTCTTTCTCTTCACCAACAGTTTTAATAAAAGCATTGGAGAAAAACAATTTATCCGAAACACCTCATCTAATACCTCCAAAGAATAAAATTGTAAAGGAAGCATCTTTCCTATTCCAGCATTACTGACAAACCCGTCCAACAAAGGAAGCCGAGAAACTAAATCTTCGCAAGCGTCTTCATTCATCAAATCAGCAACAAAAATAGAATGACCATTGCCTAAATCTGCCAATTGTTCCTTGGTTTCTTGTAAGGCTTTCTCATTTCGACCGGTTAAAACCAACGCAGCCCCCAATCTTGAACATTCTATAGCAGTAGCACGTCCAATACCAGATGAAGCACCTGTTACAAGTATTGTCTTGCCTCTCAAAGAGAAAGGATTATACATCTACTTTTTATCCATTATTCTGTTAAACAAATCACTGATAGTTTGAGAACTACGAATATCCTCACCATTTATGGTTATCCCATAAACCTCATCCACCATTGCAATGACTGACAAAGCAATTAATGAAGACCATTCATCCAGTTCTCTAAACTTAGTTCCAGCACCCAACATTTCAACTGTTGTATCATCAAACTGTTCCGCAAAATTTTCAATAAAATCTTTGATTTCCATAACTATATATATTTAAACTAATTTCTTAGCAGGATTACCGAATACGGTTGTACCAGCTTTAACTCTTCTAATAACAAAACTACATGCACCTACATGGACATTATCTTCGACTATCACTTTATGATTAATGACCGCAGAAGTATGAATTGTTGTCTCGTTTCCTATTTGAATTCCTCCGACACAAGTAACATGAGTATCTATTCTGTTAAAATCACCAATCTTAGCATCATGCCCTATCACTGTGTACGATTGAATCATGTTGTAACTACCTATGCTACAGTCAGCTCCCAAAGAGGTAAAAGCACCTATCACATTACCTTCGCCCATGCGAACATTTGACCCTATTCGAGCTGTACTGTGAACGATATTGATAAACTTGGCATTCCGTTCCATCAAGTACTCAATACAAACCCTTCTTGATTCGCCACCAATAGAGAACGTAAAGACATCATCCACTTCGGGCAAATAATGGGATATTGTCCCCAACATAGGAGGATAATCCTCAAAACCATCCAGTGCAGATAAGTTGTCGTCTATGAATCCCTTGATAGTATACTCTATGCCATAACCTATACTCTCACGAGCTACGTCAAAAATGGTGCGTCCCATACCACCAGCACCGATTATTACTAAATTCTTCATTATATCAATCAAAAAATGTGGGCATAAAATCATCATAGTAGAGCCGAGTATCCATATAACACTGCCTATTGTGTTCTTTCTCTAAAATAGACAAAGACCGCAATGAATACTCATCTATCAAATCATCTTCGAATGAGAAAATTATATAGCCCCTTGCTCTGTAGTAATTAAGCAACATATTATCATTTCGCAAAAAAACTTTCACGCCATTTCTCAATAGCTGGATAATATTACCTGATGCCTCTTGACGTCGCTGTCCGAAGATGGCAACATCCACTTTTTCAAGTAATCTGAAATACTCTTCCTTCGGTAAATAAGTAGTTATCGGAGAAAATGAATTTCCAAACAACTTATCACCCATCTTAACGACACCCCGTTTCACCCAACTACTACCATAAGATAATGGTACTATCACATCGTATTGCTTAGTGCAATTAAGCTCTTTAAGCCTACGAAATACAGTTTTATGATTACCGAAAGCTGAAGCCTGATGGTTTACCATTATTGTTGCAGTCTGCCTATCTTTCAGGTCAAAAAGATAAGGTGGTGCTTCTCCTCGCTTACTGGCTGAGTAAGCAAATAACTTATACTTTATAGGAACATTAAAGTATTTCTTCAACAAATCATAATCATCCTTAAACCAAAAACAGAAATAATCTATATGAGGAAGCATTTCCATCACTACTGACGGCAAATAACGTCTACACAACTTACGAATGAGCTTACTACATGCATTGGGCACATAATAAGAAGATATTTTAAAAGGCGAAAAAGGTTCATCCAATAATTTATAATTCTTTTCATACCCCAACGTCTGATAAAGTTCATATCCCCAGAACAGCCAGTACACAGTAAACTTTCTTTTCGTCTGGAGGAATTTCAAGATTGATGCAAACTTAATCGAACACCCATGAAACACTATCTTATCAATATCATTGTAGCTTCCAAAGTTTCCCAAAGTTTCGTTCATCATAAAGATTCAAAATAACAAAATTCTCTGGATGTTTGATTATTCTCAATGCGCCTGTTTTCTTTAGGATAACGAAAGTATTCGTATTGGGATAATACTCCTCAAACACACGCCTTGAATGTTCTATAAAGTTATGGTCAAAACCTATATGTAAAGCCGACATAATTTATTTGTTTTCTAACTTCAAAATGGGTAAACTCAATATAAAAAGGTAGAGCCATATTGGTTTCAAAGGATAATCACGGATTAAGTTACCTACGATGAATACTATCAAGAAGCCCAAAGTCCAAATAGAGCGATAATTCCAATAATAAGCCACCAGAAACAGCAGTAACAACACTGTACCCAATACCCCTCGGATAAAGAAATATCGTTTGTAACCAGCACATCCAATCGTAATGTTTTGATTGGCATTTTTCTCACTACCAAATGCGTCTCTTCCCATACCCGTCCACACTTTACTACTAGATAGGTATTTGTCAAATTCCGCATCGAAGTACATGGATGTTCTATTATTACCCACCATCTCACCATCTTCAAACTCTATACGATGGAAAATCATCTGATAAAGTACGTTATCTCCATTATTGTAGAAATAAGATATTATACCAACTGTAGCAAAAAGACTTCCAAATATAATAATCCAAATAATTTTTCTCATTTGGATGAAATATATTATCACTGCCCCGACCAACAAACCATACGCCGCAAGTGACAAAGAGAACAACACCCCTGCCAGCAAGATTTTATTTCCAAATTCACGCAAACGAAAGCGGTTTATACAAAGTAAGAACACACACATCGTGCCCAAATGTCCTGGTTCTAAAAAAAATCCGGCAAAGCGGGGTACAAGTTGTAGGTCTGGATCACCATTCAGATTGAATAAATAATAGATAGTGTGATAGTAATATGGGTCTGAAGCATCCGTATAATGAGGCAATGGAAACTTCAACAAGAACAATATCCAACCGACCAATGAAATACCTACACAAAACTGAATCACCTTTATGACAAAGTTTAGTATCTGCCTTTTGAACTGAACAGGAATAAGTATCAGTATTTCGGTACAAAACAGCGTTGACATAGAAGCTAGGATAGCTATCGGATTCAAGTCGGATACGCACAAAGTTTCATATGCGAACAAGAAAAGAAGCAAAGCCATACTATGAAATACACTAATATATGTATATCTAAAATGATTGACATACAATCTTAAGTGAAACAAAAAAACAGCTATGCCAAAAACAACAATAATAATCTCGGGTATTGGCCTTACCCACAGAATACGTTGAGACTTGAACATCAGCAACAGCACGGCAAAAGCCAACACAAAGATGTCAAATTTTGGCTTTGTAATAGCTACTTTACTTTCGTACAGGAATTCAGTCATTCTCAGAAAAATAATTGTATAGTAGTTTGATTAACGGCTTATGTATATCGTTATACCCATCAATATATTCTGATGCACTACCGCTGCATATAATGACAAAGCCCATTTGATGCTTAGGGTCGAATATCATTGCACTTTTCAGTCCAAATCCGCCCCCAGTCTGTCCGTACAATGTTGTATTGGGAACTAAACCACGATACTGCCGAAATGCAAAACCGTAATTGTTCTTTCCTACATAATTCTCACGCATCATCATTTCACTTCTTAATGACAGTATGGTAGCCTGCTTAAGAGTACCACCTTTCATGTGCATCATCATATACTTGGCCAAATCTGTAGTAGTTATTTTCATACCAGAATCGGGATAAACCAACCCTATAGATTTACCTAATGTATAATGAGTCTGAATTTGATATCTATAAGGACGATAGGCTTCATCGTCCTCTCTAAACGCCCCCGATTCCTTATTATAACGATAGAGCCTAACAAACTTGGTTGAATCTAACAAATTGCAATTAAAACCACCTTGAATATCAAGCGGCTTCATTATTCTACTATCAATCTCAGTGTCAAATCTATTTCCAGTAGCCCCCTCTATCACCGCACCGAGTAGCAAATAATTGTAATTGCAATATTTGTACTCCATACCAGGTTTAGTTTCAGAAAAGCACTTAGCATAGTTGTCAGAAATAATAGGATTGATTATGTCAAGCGACCACCAACGTTGTGAATCATTAATGCTTGATGTGTGAGTAAGCAACATCCTTACAGTTATGGGCTTATCTCTATAGGAAGGATTTCGCAAAGGGAATTTGAGAAATTTCTGAACATCATCATCCAAGTTCAAAACACCTTCTTCTACAAGTTGCAATATGGCGGAAGCCACAAAGGTTTTTGATACAGAAGCAATACGAAATAGGTCATCATTCTTCAAAAGTATTCCTTGATTGTTAACTGTTGGTACTTCTTTATATCCCCAAGAATGAACATAAACAATAGAATCTCCTTTGACAACCGCAATTCCCAGACCTGTCATTTTCATCTTGTTAAAAATGGCCTCTATCTGAGCCTCAAGAGATGAATGATTCTCATTATCAGAAGCTACACCAGAAAATACACATTCCAACAAGACAAAAATAAATAATATCGTTTTACAGCCTACTCGCAGCATAACTATTCCTTAAATGTCTCACCTTCTTGGCAAATACGGACAATGAATAATCGCCACGCTCCATCCATTCCTCATAGTCTGCCCTCAAAAGAGAATATACACACTGATCATGGTACTTCCCATCCTTATAGATGGCTTCACGATATATTCCTTCCAACTTATATCCACTAGCTTCCATGATTACTCTTGAAGCAATATGTTCTGATAAACATTTACCTTCGTAGCGATTGATATTAAGATGATTAAACACTAATTCTCGGATAAGCATTCCTACCTCATACCTAATGATACCATCTTGATAAAGAGGGTCTATTACTATCTGCCCACCCACGGCTGTACGGTTGAGATAATCTATATTATTGACCGAGACATATCCTACCATCTTCCGGCTATCGTCATTCAAACAAATAGCTAAATAAATATCTTTTCGGTTATCCATCATTTTTGATTTAACCCACTCCTTTTCAATTTCCAATGAAACATATTTAAACGAAGTGGAAACTAATTTCTGGATTTCAAAATCATTTCTCCACTTATTGATAAGAAGAGCATCTTCTATCTCAAACCCCCTGT
>USSR01000440.1 GCA_900557355.1 uncultured Bacteroides sp. | reverse complement strand
TAGGACACATGCCTCTCACGCATGTAATACGAGTTCGATTCTCGTACCCACTACTATCTGATTATCAGCCTCTTACAAACAAGTAAGAGGCTTTTTTATTGCCTTATATCTATATCAAAGTATCGTTTTTAGGCGTTATAAACGGGTATTATTAAAGAAAATGATGCAAATTTTGCGCAAATTTTCATCTTGCTTTATTATCGTGCTATCCCGTTAACACACTATTTGCGTATATATACTAAAAATGATAATAATATGAATAAGAAAGTAATAGATTACATTAATTCATTGAAAATAATTCTCCAAAAACTTGTACAATAAGCAAACACATATTAATTTTATAAAGTCAAATAAGAGTTCTTAATTTTAATGTTTAACCAATGAAAGATGAAGAAAGAAAGAAAGGAATTAGAACAAGAATATGAGAATTTAAAACTTCTCGCTTCATTTCACGAAGCCTATGGGATTTCCCGAAAATAAAAAAGAAAGAGAAGCATTAATAAATGACATACTCGACCGAATGAATGAATGAAATTCGGTAAAAATTAAAAGAGTAATTAATCTCCCTCCCTTCGGCGAGGGATTAACTTTAAAAATATGATAGATATAAACGCCTGCTTACCTACACCCGAAATGAAAGCGGATTTTGAACGATTCAAAACCTTTTCTACCAAAGAAGAAAGAGATGCTTTCAAAAAAGAAATGCAAGCCAAATATAACGCGCTGCCAGAAGCCCAGAAAGAAGCCTATAAAAAAGCGTCTGAATCTGGACTAAAAGCAACCGTAGATGCTTGTAATGATTTTATAGAAAGAACAGAAGAAGCTATATTACGGGATAGACTCGGAGAATTGCCGGAAGCTATTTCGTTTAGCTATATCGCAAAGAAATATTTCGGTAAGTCAAGAAATTGACTATATCAAAGAATTAACGGCAATATCGTAAACGGAAAAAAAGGCTCGCTTTACAGATAATGAACTTCAAACGTTTTTAAACGTTTTGAAGGACGTAAGCGAAATGATTCATCAAACATCGCTTAAACTCGGTTAAGATTCTTATTGACACCAGTCCCGCAAATTGAGTCATTGCGGAACTTTTTTTAGGAATGAAACAACAAAAGGTCTGGATTACTTAGCTTTTTCTAAAAGCTACTATCACGATAATACATTTAATATTAAAATTCTAGCGCAATCCCACCTAAAATAGAATATTTTGTAAAAGCCAAATTTATATTTACTTTTTTTATATTTATGACCGCTATCCCGCCAAAATCTAGCCCCGAAACACTTTTTTTCTCTGAAAACTTATTATGTACTATGCCGGAATCAGATATAGTATAATCACTTCCATCTGTAGTGCCATATGCTATTTTCGCATACCCTATAACTGGAATAAATCTTAAATTCTTCACAATAGGAATTTGATAGCCTATATGAACTACAGTAGTCATCTTATCAGACCACTTATCTACTCCCATATCATTTTCATGAGAAGAAGGCCATCCCATAACATCAGCATAAAAACCTTTTATAGCCAAACTTACTCCTACCGCACCATTTGATATACCTCTTCCATATCCCACATATCCTCCTATTATACCAATGCTCCATTCCTTGTTAACTTCTTTAAAAAGGAAAAAAACTTTTGCTAATAAATCATTCACTGAAAGAATTACGACTAGCAACAATAGAACTTTCTTCATAACTATGTATTTTGATTTGTGAATACTTCTACAAAGAAAGACACTTCTTTACACCAAATCAAACGTTTTACTGTTTTTTTTCAAGT
Organism: uncultured Bacteroides sp.; assembly: GCA_900557355.1. Lineage (GTDB taxonomy): Bacteria > Bacteroidota > Bacteroidia > Bacteroidales > Bacteroidaceae > Bacteroides. Next base: position 4,222 of record USSR01000440.1, on the reverse strand, counting down.
TGAATAACGATCATCCGCAAATTACCAGCAATCAATTCGAGAATTCCTTATACTTGAATGAGTATAACATTCTCATTACTATTATCTATTATCTTATCTACAAATTCTTTTGCTAGTTTTGATATTTCAATTACCTTTAGCACAAAATATAAAAAAACAAGTAAACATGAAAAAGCAAACAAACTCTATTACCGCTTAATTCTTTTGGGGCAAATAGTAGCCAAAATCTAAAAAAGACTCTCCCATATCACATCTATTTAATAGTTTATTGATAGCCTTAAAAAGAAGTTCAGACAATAGTTAGAAATTAAACAATCACTAAAAACTAAATATCATGGAAACATTTATTATTTTAATCATTCTCATATTCGGAATCCTACAACTAATCCTATTTTTCAAAATCTGGGGCATGACAAACGACATTAGAGAAATCAAAGAAAGATACTTTTCTTCAACCACCTCCCCCAAAAAGAAAATGCCCACTCAACCAACAGAATTTAATATTGGCGAGCTTGTTGTAGAAATAAAAACAAATAAGCAAATGCGAATCAAAGAGATTACAGAGGATGGGAAATATAGTTGCTATACAGGTGGAGGTGCTTCACATGAAGGAGATTTTACCGCATCGGAAATAAAACGTTTTAATTCGTAATTCCATATTCAAATAATTTATTTGGATGGTGTATGAAAAGACCTTCCATGCACGTACGTATAATCTCGTACCCACTACCAAAGAAAAAGAGGAAATGTAGTTAAACTACATTTCCTCTTTTTCTTTATAGATCTCGAAGTAAGATTCCTTATCAATCCTCAACCGTACTCTATCCTCTCTTTTCTGCCCTGCCAGATTCACAAACAGATTGAAATACAGTTGGCTGAAAGAAAGGTTGGAACGATCATAAGTAATATCAAACGTCCAGGTTCTACGAAAAGAATCGAACGTAGCATACGATTGCTCACCCCCTTTACACATAAACACTTCCGGGAAAGACGTAGGAGGATAAGGCTGGAATAAACCCGCTAATTGAGCATAAATATAGTCAATCATCCATTCGTCTCCTGTTAAAGTCAATTCTCCCTTTAAACGGAGTTTGATGGCATAACTGGCAGTCACGTCGGACGAAGTATAAACAGGAACCTGGCTTTCTGCCGGATAGTTGCCGTCTTTATATCCAAGACTCATTGTTAGTTTGGATAGACCGACGCCATTAAAGCCACTCACCTCCTGATCTGCCAACCGGTTTTTCAGACTGACCATGAATGTCAGTTTACCGAGCGTCGGATCACCCGGATATTGTGCAAGCGTGTCCAGTACATAATCTTCGGTATTGTAACTACGGGCTATTAAATCACCCTTCCCAGCCTCCAAAGCCGGACCACCTCTTTCCACATCCACGTTGCCAACCGGATAATAAATAGCATCATTATCCCTTACGCAACCACTCAAACAAAACAGCAACACTGCCAAGCCTATTATCTTATTCATAATCACCTTACTTCTTGATTTTGCGGACAAAGATACATCTTTTTTATACCACCCTTGATTTATGTCAACCGTTTTTAGTATTTTTGCACACATCAAGACAGAAAAGACATGGATACATTATTAAGAGAGACTGTAAATGCTGTTGTAAATTCCCGCTTTCCGGAAATGAGTATAGAAGGAAGACGACAGATAGAAAGCATACTGATTCGTGAAGAATTTCCCAAAGGAGCAATAGCGCTGAATGAAGGAGAAGTAGCTCATGAAATCGTATTTGTCGGCAAAGGGATGCTTAGGCAGTACTATTACAAGAATGGGAAAGACGTGACCGAACATTTCTCATACGAAGGATGTATCGTGATGTGCATTGAGAGTTTTCTGAAACAAGTACCCACCCGGCTAATCGTGGAAACCCTCGAACCTTCCATTATCTACCTGTTCCCTCGCGACATGATACAAAAATTGGCAAAAGAGAACTGGGAAATCAATATGTTCTACCAAAAGATACTGGAATACTCCTTGATTGTATCACAGATTAAAGCAGACTCCTGGCGCTTTGAATCCGCCCGCGAACGCTATAACCTCCTGCTCGAAACACATCCGGAAATTATCAAACGTGCACCTCTGGCACACATCGCCTCTTATCTTTTGATGACACCGGAAACACTAAGCCGTGTGCGCTCCGGTGTTCTATGATTTTAGCCGCTTTTCCGGTATTCTTTAGGAGACATACCGGTGTAATGCTTGAAATATTTCCCGAAGAAAGACTGGTTGGCAAAATTCAGCCGATCGGCAATTTCCTGAATATTCATGCTTGAAGAATTCAGAAGTGCTTTTGCTTCCAGAATCACCAGTTCGTCTATCCACTCTCCCACCGTTTTTCCGCTGACCTCTTTTACTACTCCCGAAAGATGTTTAGGCGTCAGACACAACTGGTCAGCATAGAATTTCACGCTCCGTTCAGACTGGTAAGACTCCACTAAAGACTCATAAAAACGTTCGAAAATATATTCTTTCCGGCTTTTATTTTTCATGGTAGTAGCATTGGCTGGCGCATGATTGGTAAAGATATTACAAAGTTCAAAAAAGAACCCTTGCATCAAGCCCATTACCACTTCTTTACGATATAAAGCCTCCTTATTCTTCAACCGTTTTCTGATAAATGCATGATATTCCTTCACAGTCTCCTGCTCCTGCGGTGTAAGATTGAAACACGGGTAATCTTTCAGATAAAAGAATAAGGAAAGCACATTACTGATCTTAGGCAATGTCTCTAACAAGTTCTTCGACACAGCAAAGAATATTGCTTTAAAGTCGGAACTGAAACACCGCTGTTCGACAATCTGATTAGGCAGCGCGATCACCATTAATCCGGGGAACAGTTGAAACTCACGTAAACTAATATTAAAAGTACCAGTACCTTCCAGGCAAAGACCTACCGTCAACACCTCCAGTTTAGTCGGTCCATTATACAACGATATAACGCTCTCCGTATCGAAGAGCGCTATATCGTTATCAACAACATCAATGTTGTCAGAATCTATATGTTTAGAATGAACTACCGAAGAAATACCTACTTTGGGAACATTTTGAATATACATACTCTCTCTTTTTGCGACAAATATACCAGCATTTAATCAGATATACAAGTCGTTCAAGAGTATTATCAGACATAATGAACACTTTTAGTTACTTATTGAACAGACCGGAATAAATATTCAGAATCACGTTGGGCAGCCGGCACTGTCCATTTCTCCGGAACAAACTTCCACTGATTCAGGGCTTTGGGATCCATCGTACCTTTCTTTTCGATATAATTCATCAAATAGAAACGAAGATCTTTATCCGTAGAGAAAATTATACGGCCCTTCAAATCCTCCTGCGGAATACCCGATCCTTTCGTCAACAGTTCTCCACCACCATTACCACGATAAGAATTTAAGGCCACTTTATATATCTTATCCATACGGAAAGGAGAACCGTCCGCCATGCTCGTAATCGTAATCTTTTCTCCCTTCGGTTTTGTCACGTCCACCGTATAAATAATGCCGGAAGCCGAGTCGAAATTAAAACTGAAGTTCTGGAAAGAAGCCCTGTCTTCCGCACCTTCCCGAGGTTTCTTCTTGAACCAGAGCAGATGATCTTCCGGTGACTTCATCCGGTTCGTCCACATATAATAAGACATCTCCAGAAAATCCTTAATCTCCTTTCCGGACAGAGTCATCACATACAGCATATTCTCATACTTATACAAGTTGAACATATCACTGACAAACACATCCCCCTTCTTTATCTCCGCATCAAACGAAAGCGGAGCGGCAAAAGAGATGTCAGCTCCGGTTATATCGAGCTGTAAAGTATGTATCAAATCAATAAAAGCAGAAGGACCGAAGAAAGCAGGATGAGTAGAGATACTCTCGGTAAAAGTGCCGATCTTCTTGGATACAAACTTCTGCACCGTCTCATATTGCGGAGCAAAACGCTTCATGAAATCCTCGCTGATTCCGTAAGCTTCCGTTTCTGTCAACTCCCCTTTGATGTCCTTACTCTGCACCTTTCCATCTTTCAGTTTCAAGGTCACATCGACATTAGACAATACAATTCCATTGCTGGCCGGATCAATAATCAACACCGAATCTCCGGCTACATTCATCACCTTCTTACATTCGCGGGCATGATCGTGTCCCATCAATACGATATCGAATCCCGGCACATTCTTCGCTACGTTGAGAGAAGCGT
>USSR01000439.1 GCA_900557355.1 uncultured Bacteroides sp. | reverse complement strand
CGCGCATACATGTAAGAAAAGAAGATGTGGATTTTTTCACCATACGCATTATAAACAGCAGGGGCGCAAATGCCGGCCTCACAGAAGTGGAAGCATTTGAATGTAAAGAAGAGCAACCATTCAGCCTGATTAAATTGATGAATACATCGGAAGATTTCGTTTACGATTATTGGATAAATACATCGGGAGAGGAATCTTTCTTACTTTATGCCAAGGGTGATGCCTTGCTTCTTTCCGCAGCAGATTATTCCATTAGTGTGGACAATCCCAAATGCAAAGCTTTTATTATAGGGGCTGAAATAAAAGTTTACTGTCCTAAAGGTGAACAGACTCGCTTGATAGTAACATCCGTAAACTCACTGTATTCAGACACCGTCATACTTTCCAATCCCAACAAGATGAAACGCCTCCGCTGTGCTATTGGACAAAAAACGGAAGCTATATATTACGGTATTTTCATCGGAGATACACACAGAAAAGCAACTTCTCTCTCCATCTTGTCGATGATAAAGAGTCACCTATGTTTTATTCAAAAATAGGTCAAGATTACACTCTATTAATCTACATTATGCACGTGTCAGTAATATTTTTCATCACACGATTGATAAAAGACAATACATTCATAAACCCAATTTATGACTATTGTGGAGCAATCATTGTGTTTATTATCACACTACTATCATATAGTATCAAAGAAGGAACTTTTCTGTTTACAAAAAGTAAAAAAATCAACGAATGAATAGCTACAAATTATACGCAGTAAACTACGCTGATCCAGCATACGAATTCCGTCGCAAAGTAAATACCGATTCACTCAAAAAATTTGGAAAAGTGGATGAAGTGTTTGAATATGGTTCAGCAAGCATCCCCGAATTCATTGAAGCTCATCCTGATTTGTTTAAATACAAATTCGGAGCAGGCATGCATTCTTGGAAGCCTTATATCATTTTAAAGGCACTTGACAATATCAAAGACGGTGATTGGCTGTTTTATTGTGACTGCGGTGCAGAGATTATAGACGATGTACATAAGTTGACAGACCATGCAATAACAGATGGTGAAGACTTTATGGTGTTCCAACTGCTTTGGGCTACCACACGAGAGTACACAAAAGCGGAAGTCATTAGGTGGCTTTATGTGGAGAATCCCGATTTGCCGCAGGTGTTAAGTGGATTCATCTTTATGAAAAAGAATACCAAAACCGTCGCCTTGATTCAAGAATGGCTTAACTTATGTATAGTGGAAAAGTACATTGCATGTGAACGTTTTGATGAGACAATACCTAATGACCCGATTTTTAAAGTGCATCGTGACGATCAGTCGTTACTTGACATCGTTGTTCGCAAACACGGCATACGCCCCTATCGCGACCCGTCGGACTACGGTCTGCGCAGCTATTTCTGGCAACCCTTGGGGAAAGACGAGCGGCGGAGCGATTATCCCGTAGTGGTGCTGTCGTTCCGGCGAGCCGATGCAGCAGAATACAAGAAGACATATTTCCAACGCTATCGCCTATGGCAATTATGCTTAGGACATTATGGTATCTACCGCAGGATCAAGAAACTCTTGATAAAAGCCGGAATATTGAGACGCGAACCTTCTGGTTTAGGTATATGACACCAGTACACTGCAACCTACGCTCACTTAACTTGCCGAAGAAGATCGGGTGTATACTACAGATTGTAGAATGGTAGGTTCACATCATACCTTTGTAGCATTTCGGATTAAATTATAAAAGGACATTTAAAATTCAAGGAATTCATGAAACTTAGACTTTTTGGACCAGGTGGTCGTGTATGGCGATTGGCTTTCCGAATAAAACATACCGCTAAATCATTAAAGTACAGACAATTATACAATATAAGGGGGGGGGGGGGGGGTAAAAACAAGAACCTGTATTTCTATGTAATCGGTATTACGATGAAAAACGAAGGCTTCTTCAGTATGGTAAACAAAACAAGAGCACATATAATATATGCACTTGACAATGGCCTGACACCAGTTGTCAATTGGAGGGATTTCCCGAATCCATACTTGCGCAACGATGGCACAAACCCATGGGAATACTTTTTTGAGCAACCCTGCGGGTATACGCTAAATGACGTGTACGGCTCAAAACATGCAAAATTCAGCATAGACAGTCCTTTCCCTAATCGCAAATATACGATATGGGACGTTTCATCTGCCGACAAAGCCACAAAAGAAAAACTAAAATCCGTTACAACGGAATATATCCGGCCCCAAAAAACATTAAAGGAGTATTTTTTGAAAGGGATGCCTGATGCTTTTAACGGAAACAACCACATTGTTGCATGTATATGCCGTGGAACGGACTATTTTGACACACCTTTGATTGGAATTGAGAAACAACCCACTCCACAAATGGCAATCGAGCAAGTAAGATGCATGATGAAGAAACATAACTGCAACATGGTTTATTGCGCTACGGAAGACGAACGCATATACCGGATGTTCGAAAAAGAGTTTGGCGAGAAACTGATACCCAATACCCAGGAAAAATACGGGGACAACCATGGCAAGCTGTTGATGCAAATAAATAGAGAAGAGAAACGTGACATCCTTGAAATCACAAAGCAATATTATCGCTCCATGTATATTGTTTCACAATGTGACTGTCTTGTCGCCGGAGTTGTGAGCGGCACAAACGCCGTGTTGTGTATGCCCAACAAGTTTAAAGACACTTATATCTTTAAACTCGGCTGTGTCACGGAAGAAGATGTAAAAGAATACAGAACATTATGGGATTAACATATATCAAAAGCAGATTTCTTCATCCGGTAAAAATGAAGTGGTATGACCTCCAGATAGAAATTATCGGAGCATGGAAGTTTTTCTTGAAACGGCAACGTAGCGGTGAGCGCAAACTGACGAAAATTCATTACCAATCAACGGACAAAATCTGCGGAAACAAGCGGTCTACTGTCATTTATATGGCCAACGGATACACTTGGCATGGCGGACTGGCTGACAGGTTAAAAGGCATTGTGTCGCTTTACGCCTGGTGTAGCGACCACTCCAAACCATTCAAGATAAATTTCTGCCATCCGTTCCGGTTACATAACTACCTGATACCCAACGAATACGATTGGCAGATTGCCGATGAGGATATTTCGTATAATCCTTGTGAGGTAGCTGTCAAACAATGCCTCATAGCTCCTGTCTTGGCAGTACCTACGGTACAGCCAAGATTACCGGAACTGCTTGGCGAGTGGCTGGATGAGCATTTAGTACAAACAAATGCCCAGTTGCACGTATATACCAATATGCGATATGGCAACAGCCGATTTGCAGAACTATTCGGCAAGTTGTTCAAACCAGCTCCTCGTTTACAGAATTTGATAGATTACCACAAGGAACAGATAGGAGGGAAATATATTTCCATCTCATTTCGTTTTACCACTTTATTGGGAGATTTTACTGATTGTACGGGAGCGGCACTTCCGGTAGCCGAGCGTCAGCCACTGATTGAAAAATGCCTGCATGCCATTTCACAAATAGCGAAAACCGCACCTTCGCATGACAGAATCTTGGTAACGGCGGACAGTTCCACTTTTTTAGCGCAAGCTGCCGCTTTGTCTCATGTATATGTGATTCCCGGTAAGGTGGGGCATATTGATTACGATAATGATGATGACGTCAATATGAAGACATTCCTCGACTTTCTGCTTATCGCGGATGCGGAAGCCGTGTATCTGTGTAAAAGCGGCAAGATGTATAAAAGCGCTTTCGCGCAAACTGCCGCCATGGTACACAATAAACCTTTTGAAGTGAAAGAATGCTGAAAAGATGAAGAAACATTTGTGTGCTGCCCCAGAATGTACAGGCTGTTTGGCATGTTTGAATGTTTGTCCCAAACATGCCATTGGTGTGACCGAAGGATTCTTGGGTGAGATTTTACCTACAATTGACGAAGACAAGTGTGTCGATTGCGGACTTTGTGACAAGATATGTCCATCGTTGAATCCGTCGCCGATGCATCTGCCTATGGATTGCTATGCCGCATGGACGAAAAATGAGGTGGATTATGTGTCTGCTACCAGTGGAGGGATGGCCACCGCCATAAGTAAATCCGTCATCAGTAAAGGTGGTGTTGTATATGGATGCGCAGCCCATGGACTTCAGGTGAAACATATGCGCTGTGCCACTATGAAGGACGTGGAGAAACTGAAAGGCTCCAAATATGTGCAAAGCGAGATGGGAGACCTTTATCAAGCGTTAAAGAAAGATGTTCTTGAAGGTCTGACAGTGCTCTTTATCGGGACTCCCTGCCAAGTAGCCGGCGTAAAAAATTATTTAAGGCAAGAATATGACAACTTGTTGACTGTTGATTTGATATGCCATGGCGTTCCCTCACAGCAAAGTTTGCACGCATCTCTGCGTCATGCCATACGTGATATAGAGCCTACCAAGGTAACTTATTTGTCTTTTCGTAATCATGCAAAAGGAGATTTTTGTTTAGAATGTCGAGGCTTTAAAAAAGATGGCAAGCCTTTCATCTTTGAACGAGGAATAGATTATTCCAATTCCTATTATCCAGCTTTCTTTTTTGGAAATTCTTATCGTAACAGTTGCTATCAATGCCGCTATGCCTATCGGCAGCGCATATCGGATATATCTATCGGCGACTTTTGGGGATTGAAAGATGAAAAAGTACATCGTGAGGCCGATAACGGCATTTCGGTCGTTTTGGTGAATACGGACAAAGGAACGGCATTTTATGCGTTGATGCAAGCAGACGTGCATAGCCATCGGCAACCAGTAGAAGATGCCATCGCGGGCAATGCGCAACTCAACGCGCCCACTCGCCGTACGGGACGAACCCGTTGCTTCAGGTTCTTAGCCCGGTATTGCTCTTTTGAAGCAGCCTTTCGCATCACATGGATGGACAGAATTCTGAAAAGTAAAATGAAGTATTGCATCAAAAAAATAATCAGAAAATAATGAAAGGTACAGTAGGAATAGTGGATTTTCATGCCGCGACCAATTACGGTTCCGCCCTATTGGCTTATGCCTTGCAACGGGTGGTAAGCGATATGGGATATGATTGCAGCATCATCAATTACCAGCCGCAAAAGCAGGTAGATGGCTATCGCTTGCCGATTTTGGTAAGCCGTCATCCGGTGAAACGTTGGATAGAATCACTTTGTTGGCTTCCATACAATAAACAGATGAAGCGAAAGGTGGACAAATTTAAGTCGTTTGCGCACGACTATATGCGCCTGACACCCTATTGTTGCGACCCATCTAAAATCAATGAAGAATGTGGCACTTTCGACTATTATATAGCCGGAGGCGACCAGATTTGGAATACCGGATGCTTTGAGTTTGAATGGTATTATTACCTCGATTTTGTACGGAACGGAAAGAAGATCGCTTATGCTCCCAGCATGGGACCGAACGGACGGAAAACCATACCGGCACATCTTGCCGAGCGTGTGCGAAGAGAAGTGAAAACCTATCAGGCTGTGGCAGTGAGAGACAGTGGAACGGCGGCTTTCTTTGATTCAAATCTGCCCGTGGTTCTCGACCCGACTATGCTGCTTGATGTAGAAGAATGGAATAAGCAACTTGCGGGTGACTCGCCTTTGATCAAAGGCGAGTATGTATTCTATTACGATCCGTTTGACCATGAAGTTGGTAAGAATGCGGCTCGGGAATATGCCGTGGAGCATGGTTACCGTATCGTGTCGAGTAACATCTATATGATTTTCCAAAAAGATACCCGAACATTCGATTACCGTTTGGATGCAGGGCCTTTGGAATTTCTGAATTTTGTGAAATATGCTAAATATTGCATAGGCAGATCGTTCCATCTTTGCGTGTTTTCTTTATTATTCCGAAAGGAATTCCAAATGGCGGACGGTTTAATTGACGCACGTAACCGTGAATTGGCGGAATCCTTATGGGGAGATGTGGAACGTTTGAGCAAAGCAGGTGATAACGATATGATTGTGTCGGCTACCGATTATACGGCAGGGGGTGAGACACGGTTC
>USSR01000438.1 GCA_900557355.1 uncultured Bacteroides sp. | reverse complement strand
GCAGATGATGGAAATTTGTGGGTAACTACTTATTGGAAAGGAATAGAATACTTTGATAAAGAAACCGGCCATTTTTCTCATTACAATACTGCAACCGTGCCAGGACTGGCAAGTGATAATATCTGGACTGTGGCCGACGGAGGTAATGGTAAACTGTATATAGGACATGTACATCACGGCTTCAGTATTCTTTCCATAAAAGATAAGAAGGTAAGAAACTTTGTTCATGATCCGAATAACCGGAATAGTTTGCCGGGTAATGAAGTGAGATGTGTGTATAAGGATATGAACCATAATATCTGGGTAGGTACGAATAAGGGATTGGCATTGTTTAATCCGGAATCGGAAAATTTTATTCAGTTTAATTCAGATGGGAATCTTTCACATTATATTTATGACATCCGGCAGCTTGACGGCAATAAGTTGTGGATAGCCATGGAATTTGGTGGAATAGCTATAATGGACTTGTCGCAACGTTTGTTCCTGTTGCCTGAGCAGACCCAATTTCATTATATCAGGGAAGGAGACGATGGATACAGTCTGTCTAACTCAAGTGCGAGGTGTATTTTTCAGGATTCATTTAAGAATATATGGACCGGTGTATGGGGTGGCGGCATAAATTTCCTAAGCTATGAACCACCATTGTTTAGCGGTTATTACTATTCTCCCAATCAGAACTCCATAAGCCGTTTGAATAATAAAACAGCAAGTAGCATTTGTGTGGATAGTCAGGACAAATTGTGGATCGGGACAGATGGAGGCGGAATCAATGTCTTTGATAAAGGCAAGCGGGTAGCTGTTTATCTGGAAGATACAGAAGATATGGGAGGAAATTCCGTATTGGCTTCATTGCGTGACTCGGAAGATAATCTGTGGTTTGGCTTGTTTATGGGTGGTGTGAATTATTACGATGCAAAAAGAAAGATGTTTTATCGGAATTTCCTCAAAGAAATAGAACATGAGGATATCCGTTCGTTCTATGAAGACGATCAGCGTATTTTGTGGATTGGTACCAGTTGTGGCATTTATAAGGTCGATCTGGCCGATAAAAAGATTATAGGGCATTATGAATTTGAGAATAATCTGGTTCGTTGTGTCCTGAAAGATTCCCGAGGACATTTGTGGGTAGGTTCTTTTGGCAGCGGACTGGGAGTGGGGAATAGTGAGTTACAGGATATCAAGCTTTTTAATATTGAGAACCTGTTTCCTTCCAATACTATCAATGCTATTTATGAAGACAGCAGGAAGAATATATGGGTCGGAACAGGAGAAGGGCTGGTATGTTTTTCTTCATTGCCCGATTGGGAATATAAGGTTTATCGTCGTGAAGAAGGTTTGACCAATACTCACATACTTGCTATAACGGAAGATGCTAACCATAATATTTGGGTGAGTACAAATAGGGGAATCAGTTGTTTAGTGCAGGATAAAGGAATCTTCTATAATTATGACCACTGGGATAATGTGCCGATGGGAAACTTTATGAGTGGTAGTGTAGCGCAAGATCAGAATGGGGAGATTTATTTCGGCTCTATTAACGGATTGTGCCATTTTAATCCGGATTTTGTTCTGGCAAAACGTGAAGCTCCTGCGGCTGTCATTACAGAGATGAAGATATTTGCTCCTTTAGGCAATGCGGGAAGCAATGAAGAAGTGGTAGCTATTGACGGACAGTCGAAAGTAAGGCTGGGTTACATGCAGAACAGCTTCAATATCACTTTTAATATACGGAATTATGCGTTAGTCAATCAGGTGGAGTATGCTTATATGCTGAAAGGGCTTGAAGATGCATGGTATACGGTGACGGATCCCAATAGTGTTACTTTCCGTAATATACCTCCCGGTGATTACCATTTTCTGGTAAAAACCCGTGTTAAGAACCAGGAATGGTCCGATGAGGTTACAACGCTGGATATCCATATTGTTCCTCCCTTGTGGCTGACTTGGTGGGCAAAATGCAGCTATATATTATTGAGTGGTACTATTCTGTTCCTCATTCTTTATGCTTACAAAAAAAAGCTCGACATGGAAGTTCTCTATGATCTGGAAAAGAAGAACCATGTGCAGGAACAAGAATTGAATCAGGAGCGTCTGCGCTTTTATACTAACATCACGCACGAGCTTCGTACACCGCTGACTTTAATACTGGGGCCGCTGGAAGATATGCAGAAGAGCAATTCACTTTCTAGCAAGGATGCTCAAAAGATATCAGTTATCCATCAGAGTGCGATACGATTGCTAAATCTGATCAATCAGATACTGGAATTCAGGAAGACGGAAACGCAGAATAAGAAACTTTGCGTGGCTCATGACAATATAGCCAATCTGGTGTACGAAATAGGACTTAAGTATAAAGAACTGAACCGTAAGCCGGACATTGAATTCCATATTGAGCTGGAAAAAGACGATATGCCTCTGTATTTTGATAAGGAAGTGGTGACTATTGTTCTAGATAATCTCATTTCCAACGCTATTAAGTATACTGAAAAAGGCTCTATCGGCTTGGGACTACGTAATGTGGTACGGGATAATATCAATTATACTGAAATAAAAGTAAGTGATACGGGTTTTGGCATTACTCCCGAGGCGTTACCCAATATTTTCAACCGTTATTATCAGGAAGGAGGTGATCATCAGGCTTCGGGTACAGGTATCGGGCTGGCATTAGTGAAAAATCTGGTGACATTACATGAGGGGGAGATACGGGTGGAAAGCATCTTGGGAACAGGCAGTACTTTCTATGTTTATTTATTGACGGACAATACCTACCCTCATGTATTGCATGCCGACTCACCGGAGAGGACATCAGTAGATGGAAAGGAAGAAAAAGAGGAAGTTCCGGAGTCAACCTCCAACGGAAAGCGAATATTGCTGATAGTGGAAGATAATCAAGACATCTGTAATTATATTGCTGAATCTTTCTCCGATGATTTTGAAGTGAAAACAGCTGCAAATGGGCAGCAAGGCATGGAGCAAGCCTTGAGTTGTATTCCCGATATTGTCGTAAGTGATATTATGATGCCCATAATGAACGGGATTACGATGTGTAAAATGTTGAAAGAAGATGTACGTACCAGTCATATCCCCATTATCCTGTTGACTGCTAAAGACTCTCTGCAGGATAAGGAAGAAGGTTATCAAGTAGGGGCTGATTCTTATCTGACAAAACCTTTCAGTGCTACCCTTCTGCATAGTCGCATCAACAATTTGCTTGAATCTCGCAAGCGATTGGCAGAGCGTCTTAATACCAATACCCCGCATCACAATATGGATGAGAAACGCGCTTTACTGGCAGACTCCCTGAACAAATTGGATAATGAGTTCCTTGAAAAGATAAACCGGTTGATAGAGGACCGTTTGTCGTCCGAAAAGATAGATATAGGTTATCTGGCTGATAACATGTGCATGAGTAAATCTACATTGTATCGTAAAATGAAGGCATTGACGGGGTTGTCTACCAATGAGTATGTTCGTAAGATAAAGATGCAGTATGCTGAACGTTTATTGCTGGAAGGTCGGTATAATGTTTCCGAGATTGCTTTCAGAGTAGGCATAAATAGTGTGGTTTACTTCCGGCAGTGTTTTAAGGAGGAGTTCGGGGTGTTGCCTTCGGATTATCTGAAACAGCCGTAAAGGGGACAGGTGGTAATAATACAATGTGCCAACTTCTTGCCACCGCATTGGCACAGTCGTGCCATGGGCGTGGCAGTGTTGTGCCACTGCGATGGCAAAGTAGTGCCACAGGCATGGCAAAAACATGGATATATAGATGAGAGATCACTAACCTGTAGATAGGGGAGATTGCTACCATTCGTAGTCTTCTACGTAAGCATCAAACTCTTGTTTTCCGGTTGCACCGCACTGTTTTAAGATTTTCTGTACGTCCCTTTGTTCGGCAGGACTGAGGAGGCGTTCGCCTTTGCGAATGCGGTAATAGGTTCTTCGGCTGAAGTATTCCATCAGATGGATTATGGCGAGTTGTCTTTGCTTGTGGGGCAGGTTATCAAGGATATCCATGCAGCCTTTGGCATATTGCACTTTTTGACTGGAGCGATAATGGGGACATGCACCCTTCAGTTTAGCCTGGTATTTGGGGCTGATGATTACCCAGTACTCCACGCTGTCCGGCAATTCTTGCTCTACCAGTTGCCGCAGGCAGGTAGATGCTTTGGGACACTGACGGTTGAGGCATAAGGGGTAATTGTAGGGTACGTTCGTAAAATGATGTTCTTCTTCCATGATTGTTTTGTTGTTTCCAAGGCAGTTATCTTTATTCAAAATAGAAGCTCAGTGTTTCTTTTGTGATGACTACGATTGTATTTCATGGCAAAAGTAATCATTATTCGGATACGATTACCCGGATAATGATTACTTTTATCAATTTATTTCTCTTCGAACGTATTGAACGAATGTGGCTGGAGCTCTACATTCAGATATCGGTTGCCTAATTTCAGGGTTATTTTCTTGGCTTCATTGTTGAAATTGCCGGCTATCACTACCTTTTTCTTTTCCGGAGTTTCCACTACCAAAACCGGTGTTCTTCCTTCTGTTGAAGGCTTGTAAGCTATAACGTGTGATACGGGTGTTACGAACTGGCTATAATGTCTTACAGCATAATACTCCGGTGTAAGAGTTGCCGTACGGGATTTTGAATCAACATGTATCAAAGCATTCTGTTTCCAACCCCAGGGGCTTTCACCGTTATCGCAGAGGGTATTGTTCCAGAAGGTGTACTCTTCGCAGCCATTACCCAGGTAGTGGTTAATCAGATGGAAGGTGTGTTCGCCCGCTCTCCAGTCGAAGGTACCCCCACCGCATTCGCTTTCACTCTGTACATATTTATATTGGGGATACTTTTTGCGGATTTTCGGCAATATCTGTCCGCCTTCCCACTGGAAACCTATGCCTTCGATGCTTTGCGGCATACGCGGGTCGGAAAGTATCTTGTCGACGTAGTCGTAACGGTTCGTATTGAAGGTGCCGAGGTATAGTTTCACTTCCGGGTGATACTTTTTCAGTGTAGGAGCCAGATATTCCACATTAAAGCGCACGGTGCCTTCGGCAGTCCAGGCACAACCGGGATAAGGAGTGTAGCTGTATGCCTCGTTTTGATACATGACCATATCAATGGGAATTCCCTGTTCTTTGTAGGCATCAATGAATTTGCAGAAATAGTTGGCATACGTCTGCAGATAGCGGGGGTCTTGTATCATATAGTCGTTTACAGCCAGCTGTTTGGGGAACACGTCTTCACGTTTTTCAGTATTGTCCTCGTAAAGGGCTATGTTCGATTCCGAGGACATTTTATTGCTCTTGTCGCTACGCACCGGGTAGTCATGGTTGATTTTCATCCAACTGGGAGGAGACCAGGGAGAAATCCAGAATGTCATCCCGGAATTGTACTTTTGTGCCGCACGGATGAAAGGTATGATTGCCAGCTTATCACGGTTAATGTTGAAATACTTCAGTTGGAAGTCGCCCGATACTTCGTCGCAGCTATACCAGTTGCGGGCATAATCGTTCGCATTCATCGAAATTCTTCCTCTTGTGAAGCGTAAATCTCCTTGTGGGGAAAACATTTTTTCTAGAAGGTTATCCTGTTCATCACGGGTGAGTATGTTCAAGGCATCCCAGCACAGTTCGTTGAAGGTGGTTCCCCATGCTTTGAATGTGGTGCCTTCTTCCGTTCCGCTGATTTCTAAGAGCGGAGTCTGTTTAGTACTCAATTGTAACTTTACTTTAGATTGTTGCCAGATGTTGGCTTCTGTGCTGCTCACCCAGTTATAAGTTTGGGCGTAGGTTCCGGTGGCAAAGATGGCTGCCAGACAATAGAGAAATACTTTTTTCATTTTCTTCTTTTTCATGGTAATAAATCTTTTGAATGCAAATTAAGCAAAATAGTTGCTATTACCAGGTGTACAAAAGGCGCAAAAAGGGGGACAAATCAGTTCAAGTGAAGGTTATTTTACTGTCTGACGTTACGTATGGGCATAAAAATACGTATGGGCATAAAAAAAGGAGTACCGCTGT